>JBDLWE010000001.1:0-13008 GCA_039804445.1 Bacteroidota bacterium
AACTTGGAGAACTTTTCGCAAAAGATGCATTGCACAGAAACGAATCTTGTGGTGGACACTTTCGCGAAGAATATCAAACACCAGACGGCGAAGCACAACGAGATGACGAAAATTTTGCTTACGTTGCAGCATGGGAATATAAAGGAAAACCATCTGATGCAGTGTTGCACAAAGAAGATTTAAAATTTGAAAACGTAAAATTGGTGCAGAGAAGTTATAAGTAATATTTTGAAAAAACTTAATATCACAATTTGTGATATAAGGTTTTTTCGCAAATTAAATTTTTTGAAATCTTTAAATTTCGTAATTTTTAAATTTTTAAATCAAAAAAATGCAAACATTAGCCGAAATAAAATCAAAGCTAACCACTTTAAAACCAATTCTTCAAAAGAAATATCCTTTGGAGACTATGGCGATTTTTGGCTCGTATGCACGAAATGAACAGACCGAAGAGAGTGATGTTGATGTTTTGGTTGAATTTAATGGAAGTATAGGCTTAAAATTTGTTACAATGGCAAATGAAATTGAAGACTTTTTAAAAATTAAAACTGATGTTGTATCTAGAAATGGAATAAAACCGCAATATTATAGTTTTGTTATCGACGATTTGATTTATGTCTAAGAGAGATTTAAACTTGTTAGTTGATGACATGCTACAAAGCAGTTTAAAAATAAAAAAAAAATATTGGTATATCTTCATTTGATGAATTTTTAAATGACGAAAAAACAATAGATGCCGTAATTAGAAATTTTTAAATTTTTGGCGAGGCGTCAACGAGAATCGATAATGACTTTAAAATAACCTATCCATTAATTGATTGGGATGAACTAAGGGGACTTCGAAATAGAATAATTCACGAATATTTTGGAATAGATTACAAAGTTATTTGGGCTATTTATGAATCTGAACTTGATTTTTTGATTGAACATTTACAAATTATTTTACAAATAGTTAAAAATAAAGAATGAAACTAAACCTAAAAATATGGCGTCAAGAAAACGCTAAATCAACCGGAAAAATGGTCGATTATACCGTTGACCACATCGAGCCAGACATGTCATTCTTAGAAATGCTTGACATTCTAAACGACCAACTTATCGAAAAAGGAACCGACACCATAGCGTTTGACCACGACTGTCGCGAAGGAATTTGCGGTATGTGTTCGTTATTCATTAACGGCGAAGCTCATGGTCCGGACAGATTGGTTACGACTTGTCAATTACACATGCGAAAGTTCACAGATGGTGATACCATTACTATTGAGCCATTTAGAGCGAAAGCTTTTCCTGTTATCAAAGATTTGGTTGTAGATCGTTCGGCTTTTGACCGCATTCAACAATCAGGTGGTTTTATATCTGTGAATACATCCGGAAATACAATCGACGCCAACACAATTCCGATAGATAAGCACGATGCCGATCGCGCTTTTGATGCTGCAACTTGTATAGGTTGTGGGGCTTGTGTTGCAACTTGCAAAAATGCCTCGGCAATGTTATTCGTTTCGGCAAAAGTCTCGCAGTTTGCATTATTACCTCAAGGAAAAGTCGAAGCAACAGACCGCGTCATGAATATGGTAGCTCAAATGGACGCCGAAGGTTTTGGCAATTGTACCAACACTGGCGCATGTGAGGTTGAGTGTCCGAAAGGAATTTCACTCGACTATATTGCGCAGATGAATCGAGAATATTTGGGTGCGAGTTTAGCTTCTAAATAATTTTCAAGCAATAAAAAATAGCAAGACTGGTTTTAAAAAATAGTCTTGCTTTTTATATATTTCAATTTGAAATCCTAATCGAATTATTTCCCAAAATTTCGACCCGATAAGCAATCATTGGATATTGTGCATCGCCAATTCCAGTAAAAAGACTATAAACTTTATCGTCGCAAGCACATTTTGCATTCAATCCAGAAATGGTCATTCGTGAGCAAGCACTTGGTGCATGATTTGGGCAGTTGGCCTCCCATGCTCGGAAATCGCCGTCAGAAATTTTCATCAAAATTAAACCGCTAACGCCGGCATTTGGGTCGGTAATCAACATAGGACTTACGTTAGAATTTAGGTTTGCATAACTAGGAAGGTTCAAATTTAGCGTTAACGAAAACGGAAAATATGGCACAAATGGATTCCGATTTGTTGTTGCACTTTTTTCACAACTTAGCAATAAAGAAAATATAATGACCGTTGTGATGAATTTTTTCATTTGAAAATATTTTTAAAAATAATACGAAAACAAATTTAAATATATTAACTTTGAATTATGCTTAAAAATATAAATTATAATCATTAATATTCAAAGTCATTATATCTTGATAACAAGAAATCCCTGGTTGATGGGATTTTTTCTATTTAATAAACCACAACAACATGAGTACAGTATCTTATTATACAGCCGAAGGACTAAAAAAATTGCGTGACGAACTTGATCATCTAAAAAGTGTGATGCGCCCAAAAGCTTCTGCAGACATTGCCGAAGCACGCGACAAAGGCGATTTGAGCGAAAATGCCGAATACGACGCCGCAAAAGAAGCCCAAGGAATGCTAGAAATGCGCATTGCAAAACTAGAAGAAGTTCACTCAAACGCACGACTTATAGACGAAACACAACTGGATGTGTCTAAAGTTTTGATCCATTCGAGCGTAAAAATCAAAAACCAAACCAACGGTATGGAAATGAAATATACCCTTGTTGCCGAAAGCGAAGCCGATTTAAAAACCGGAAAAATATCCGTCAGTTCGCCTATTGGCAAGGGTTTGTTGGGCAAAAAAGCTGGCGAAATTGCAGATATCACGGTACCAAATGGTGTGCTGAAATTTGAAATTCTGGAAGTTAGTCGCGATTAATTATTTTTGAAAATAAAGTTATGAGTTCTATTTTTTCTAAAATAATTGCAGGCGAAATTCCATGCCACAAAATTGCCGAGACCAACGATTTTTTGGCTTTTCTAGACGTAAATCCCAATGCTGTTGGTCACGCGCTTTGTATTCCTAAAACAGAGGTTAACAAGATATTTGACCTAGACACTGACTTGTATTTAGGCTTAATGGCATTTTCTAAAAAAATAGCGGTTGCCTTAGAAAAATCAGTGCCGTGCAAGCGAATAGGCATGGCCGTCATAGGATTAGAAGTCCCTCATGCGCACGTACACCTAATCCCGCTTAACGAAATGGACGAAATGCGATTTCAAAATAAAGTGGCTTTGACACAAGACGAATTTGAAGTTTTAGCATCAAAAATCGCATCAAATATTTAAGAAATATTAACAGTTGTTAGCGATAAAAACCACCTATAGACTGTTAAAATTTGTGTTTCTTATTTGTATCTTTGCAAAAGTTATTTTCAAAAATTATTGCATTGAACGCCACAATTCCAACTTCAAAACTATCACTTATTTTTTTTGATTTTAAGCAAATCACAAAAGCTGGATTGGCAGTTAGTGTTTTGTTTTCGTCGATTGCGGGTTATTTGTTGGGTTTTGATGGTAATAATCCGTTTTCGTGGCAAACGCTTTTGTTGCTTATATTCGGTGGCTATTGCATGGTTGGTGCGTCAAATGCATTTAACCAAGTAATAGAAAAAGATCTTGATGCGCTAATGAATCGTACGAAAAACAGACCAATTCCTGCAGGACGAATGTCATCAAACACAGCACTTTCGATTGCTATTTTACTTACGTTAATAGGTCTGGTTTTATTGTATTGCATCAACGAAAAATCGGCAATGTTTGGTGCCATTTCTATTTTTATTTACACCAGTTTATACACACCGCTCAAAACACAAACGCCACTTTCGGTTTTTGTAGGTGCAATTCCCGGTGCCATTCCTTTTATGCTGGGTTGGGTTGCCGCCACAGGACATTTTGGGATAGAAGCTGGCACACTGTTTTTGATACAGTTTTTTTGGCAATTTCCTCATTTCTGGGCAATAGGTTGGTTTTTATTTGCCGATTATGAGAAGGCCGGATTTTTTATGCTACCCA
Organism: Bacteroidota bacterium; assembly: GCA_039804445.1. Taxonomy (GTDB): domain Bacteria; phylum Bacteroidota; class Bacteroidia; order Flavobacteriales; family Flavobacteriaceae; genus Flavobacterium. The sequence goes on from JBDLWE010000001.1 coordinate 3,980, forward strand.
CCGGAAAACAAGATAATTCTACGGCATTACAAACCATACTTTATACCGTTTGGCTAATTGCAGCCTCGTTATTGCCAGTTTTAGGATATACAGGACAATTATTTTTGACGCCAGTAGCGGGAGTTTTAGTGTTTTTGCTTGGTCTGTGGATGCTTTATTTTGCAGTGCAACTTTATCAACAAAAGACTATTGATGCCGCTAAAAAGCTGATGTTGGTTTCGGTAGGTTACATCACAATTTTACAAATCATATATATAGGAGATAAATTCTTGAGATAAATATTAAAAAAAAATGACAACATTAGAATTAAAAGACAGAAATATTAAGACCAAAAAAATGCTACTATGGTTTGGCATGATTAGTTTCATCATGGTTTTTGCAGGATTAACGAGTGCTTATGTGGTTAGTAAATCACGTCCAGATTGGAAGCCACTTGCTCTGCCTGTAGAATTTACAATTAGTACGTTCTTGATTTTGATAAGCAGTTTGACATTTGTTTTGGCAAAAAAAGCAATTAAAGCAGACAACCGATCACAAACCACAACATTTTTGTTAATTACTTTGGCTTTGGGTCTAGGCTTTGTTTTTTATCAATTTCAAGGGTTTAATGTTTTGGTGTCAAACGGGTTTTTTCCTACGGGACCGACCGCCAACGTCAATTCATCGTTTTTGTTTGTATTGGTTTTGGCGCACTTGCTGCATTTGGCAGGAGGTATCATTGCGCTTTTGGTTGTAATTTATAATCATTTTAGAGAAAGATATAATTCAAAAGAAACGCTCGGACTGGAGCTGGGAGGTATTTTTTGGCATTTTCTTGATTTTTTATGGTTGTATTTATTTTTGTTTTTATATTTCTTTAAATAATAAAAAATTGTAAATTTGCCTACTTTTTAATGATAACGTTTTTATGGAAAAGACAGTAACTACTGCAAATAGCGAAGAAAATGCATGGGGAGGCGGATCTGCCGAACCGTTAGGAGCAAATTATGGTAAATTGATGATGTGGTTTTTTATCGTGTCAGATGCCTTGACTTTCTCTGGATTTTTGGCTGCCTACGGGTTTTCACGATTCAAATTTATAGAAACTTGGCCACTTGCAGATGAGGTATTTACGCACTTTCCCTTTTTACATGGCGTTGCTGCACCAATGTACTATGTAGCATTAATGACATTTATTTTGATATTTTCGTCAGTAACAATGGTACTTGCCGTAGATGCTGGTCATCAAATGAAACAATCACGAGTAGCTTTTTATATGTTTTTGACCATTATTGGCGGATTCATTTTTGTAGGTTCACAAGCCTGGGAATGGAAAAACTTTATCAAAGGTGAATACGGCGCTGTAGAAACCAAAGGCGGATCGCTCTTGCAGTTTGTTGACAAAAAAGGTAAACGAGTAAAACTTGAAGATTTTGTAACACAACTACCCGAAGAACGTGAACAGCTAGACGCTAGCAAAGGAAAATGGTTTATGAGCGAAGGTTCACTGCCAACATATTCTGTAAACGAAGTGCAAACTGCTTTTGAAGCAAATCCAAATATTTTGGTTCGAACAGAAGTGATTTATAAAGAAGATGCTAATACAAAAGCTGACAAATCTATTGATCATGCATTAAGCAAACAAAAACACAAAACGGTTTTGACCCGCAAACATTCTGAAGAAATGATGGCAAATGCAGCTGTTGTTGTTGAAGGAGCCAACTTGGTAAGAAACGAATATGGTAGCAAACTTTTTGCAGATTTCTTTTTCTTTATCACAGGGTTTCACGGGTTTCACGTGTTTTCTGGAGTAATCATTAATATTATTATATTTTTGAACGTAATTGTCGGTACATACGAAAAACGTAAAAACTATGAAATGGTCGAAAAAGTTGGGCTTTACTGGCACTTTGTCGACTTGGTTTGGGTATTTGTTTTTACTGTTTTCTACCTTGTCTAAAAAAATTAAAATTTACAATATAAATATTTGTTATGTCACACGAACACGTTTCTAACACAAAAAGAATTTGGTTTGTTTTCGGGCTTCTTTCTGCCGTTACAATTGTTGAAGTTATTCTAGGAATCTTGAAACCACAAGCGCTTCATATGAACAACCTTCTGGGCATGAACTATCTAAATTGGATTTTTTACATACTCACAATCTTCAAAGCATATTATATCGTGTGGGCATTTATGCACATGGAAGGCGAAAAGCCGGCGTTGCGATGGGCAGTGGTTTTGCCTGTAATTTTCTTAGTGATTTATCTGCTTTTTATATTGTTGATAGAAGCCGATTATATTTTCGAAATTTTTAAAAATTCTACAATCAAGTGGAATTTTTAACAAGATATTAATGTTTGACAAAAGGTATTTACCGTGGTAAATACCTTTTTTTTGTAAATTTGTATAAATAATGTCATGCGTTTTTGACTGTTCTACAAGCGTTAAGGATTACGTCGACAATTCGCACCTGTAGGCTCGAGTACAGTGATAATCCTTTTTTTATTTTGCCTTTCAAAGGTTATCATCATTGCAAAATAAAAAAAGATTGAAACTAAAAGCCTGACCGCTCTTTTACAAAAACGGGTTTGACAGTGTTCTGATGGGATTTTTGCACAAGAGAGGCAACGCCCAAAAATTTTTTATGATGCTGATATGAAAAAAAATATTGTTCTATTTGTTCTATTTATTTTGCCAATCGTTGCCTACTTGTTTTTTGCGTCGGGCGTAAATAGTTTCACAAAACTACCAACTTTAACGGCAGCCATTCCTGAATTTGGAAATTGGACGTCATTACGAAATGATAGCATCAAACTACAAAACAAAATTACAGTTTTGGGTTTCGGAGGAAAAGATATAAAAGCAAATCGTGGTAACATTTTTAACCTCAACCTTAATATTTATAAGCGGTACCACGAATTCAAAGACCTACAGTTTGTGATACTCTGCCCAAAAGAAACCGAACAAGACACCAAATATATAGTCGATGCGTTGCAAACGAACATCGATACCAAACAATGGAATTTTGTGTTTGCAGAACCTGCCGAAATTCAAAAATTCTATAAGCAATTAAACCTCAAAAAAGATAAACTAAACGCAGAATTCGGAACCGAAAACGTTTATTTGATTGACAAAAACCGCAACCTACGAGGTAGAAAAGTGAACGATGCAAAAATGTATAAAGAAGGATATTCTACATTTCACTCGTCTGAACTAAAAAATGTAATGATAGACGATTTTAAAATTTTGTTATACGAATATCGCGCTGCTTATAAACGAAATAAAAATGCCGAAAGAAGAATTTAAAATAGAATCACGAATTCTGTTCGATAAAGTTATTTTATGAAAAACAAATCATACATCTGGATATCTTTTATAGTCTTGGTCTTCGGAATTTATGCCATCCCGAAAATTGTGGCACGCATAAAAAACGGAACAATCGTCCAAAACGACAGACTTGACAGCGCTGCGAAATCAGAAAATCCAGAATCTACGCTATATACCGTGGGTAATGTTCCAGCATTCAGCCTTACAAACCAGGATAACACCACCATCAACCAAAATTCTTATGCAGGAAAAGTTTATGTAATTGAATTTTTCTTTTCTACCTGCGCAACCATTTGCCCGATTATGAACAGAAATATGGTCGAAATCCAAAACCATTTCAAGAACGACAGTAATTTTGGCATTGCATCAATATCAATAAACCCAAAAACAGACACGCCAGAAATTCTAAAAAAACACGCACAAGACCTAAAAGTAACCAATCCAAATTGGAGTTTTCTCACAGGCGACCAAGACTATATCATGAATCTTTCTAATAAAGGATTCAACCTTTTTGCGGCATTAAATCCAAAAATTGAACAAGGTTTCGAGCATTCAGGGCTTTTTGCATTAGTAGACAAAAAAGGAAAGATACGCTGCCGCCGTGATCAATTCGGCAACCCAATTGCCTATTACGACGGACTCGAAAAAGCAGGCATCGACATGCTAAAAACCGATATCGAACTTTTGTTAAACGAAAAATAAAACACAAATATTAGACATATTAAGATCCTTATTCTTTAACTTAATAAAAACCAAATCATTTTAAATATTCCCCACTTTACGAACTCTGCGTCCTTTGCGATTAAATTAAAAATAATTCAAATTAAAGTAAACTAGCATTAAATTTTTTATAAAAATCACAAAATGAAAAAAACCACAAAAACCCTCGAACAAAAATACAACCCCTGGATAGTCATTCTCTCGGTTGCAATTCCTGTAGTAGTAGCCGTTTTATTTTCGGTAAAACTCAATGATTTTGGGTTTAATGTTCAGCCACTGTCGTTTCTGCCACCCATTTACGCCACCATAAACGGCATTACGGCCATACTTTTAGTAACCGCCGTTTGGGCCATAAAAAACAAAAACAGAGCCCTGCACGAAACACTCATGAAAGCCGCAATCGCTTGCTCAGTCTTATTTCTTGCCATGTACGTTGCCTATCACATGACATCAGAATCGACCAAATTTGGCGGCGAGGGCTTTGTTAGATACCTATATTTTTTCATTCTAATCAGTCACATAACCCTGTCAATAGCAGTTATCCCGCTAGTACTCATCTCCTACGTACGCGCTTTGGCACAAAAATTCGAAAACCACAAAAAAATCACAAAATATACCTTCCCAATTTGGTTGTACGTAGCCGTTACAGGCGTAGTTGTCTATTTAATGATCAGCCCGTACTATGCATAATAACCTAAAAAACATATTTTTCACCATAACCCTCCTGCTATTATCTGTGGCATCAAACGCGCAGTGTGCCATGTGTCGCGCCGCATTAGAGTCAGAAGAAGGAGGCAAAAAAGCCGAAGCCGTAAACGACGGAATTGTCTACCTCATGGCGTTCCCGTATATTTTGGTGGCAGTCGTGGGCTATTTTATCTACAAATCACGAAAGTCAAAAACAACTTCTTTATAATTTGGGCGTTTCCTTTTGGTCATTTTTTTTGAAGAAAAAATGACCAAAAGGTCGGGCTTCCGTTCCCAATCTTTTTGGGGGCTGCTCGTAACCTCGCAAAGCCCCCAAAAAGGATTTCCACTCACGCCCTAACGCAAAGAAACCGTTGACCAATAATATATAAATAAAATCACATGATAACCATAGACCCAAAAACCATTTCGCCCGCCAAACTGCAAGCTTACTTGCAAGGAGCCGTCGCACCACGCCCTATCGCCTTTGCAAGCACAATTGATGCCCATGGCAATTCAAACCTGTCGCCGTTTAGTTTTTTTAATGTTTTTAGTAGCAATCCACCAATACTTATTTTCTCGCCGTCGCGCCGCGTGCGCGACAACTCTACAAAACATACTTTGCAAAACACACAAACTGTTTCTGAAGTCGTAATTAATGTTGTAAACTATGACATGGTGCAGCAAATGTCGCTCTCGAGCACCGAATATCCAGATGGCGTAAACGAGTTTGAAAAAGCAGGTTTCACGCAAGTCGAATCTCACCTTGTCAAACCATTTCGGGTCGCCGAGGCCCCTGTACAATTTGAATGCAAAGTAAACCAAATCATTGCGCTTGGCGACCAAGGCGGCGCAGGAAATCTCGTGATTTGTGAAGTTCTAAAAATTCATATCAACCAAAAAGTGCTTGACGCAGATGGCAATATCGACCAACAAAAAATAGATTTAGTAGCCCGCATGGGCGGCAATTGGTATTCACGTGCCAATCAAGGACTTTTTGAAGTGCCAAAACCACTCGCAACTTTGGGCATTGGTGTAGATGCAATTCCAGAATTCATAAAAAATAGTCCAATTTTTAATGGCAACGACCTTGGCAAACTTGGTAATGTAGAAAGTTTGCCAACTTCAGAAGAAATTGATATATTTGTAAATAAAAATTTTGAAGTAAAAGCCGTTTTAAGCTCTGACGACGAAGATCAAATTCAGCACAAGGCAAAAGAATTTTTGCAAAAAGATGAACCTTTGTCGGCATGGAAAGTGCTGCTATCAAAAAGAGTTTATATAAAAAATTAAATAATACGCATAAATAGATAACCTTAAAATTACGAAAAAATGGAAGTAGCAGGCAGAATCAAAGTCATTAATGCAGAGCAACAAGTTAGTGCCACATTTGGAAAAAGAGAGTTAGTGGTTTCGACCGACGAGCAGTATCCGCAGCATATTATCATCAATTTTGTGCAAGACAAATGCGATATACTCTCGGCATACAAAGTTGGTGAGCAAATAAAAGTTGGCATCAACATTCGTGGTCGCGAGTGGCTTAGTCCACAAGGCGAAACCAAATATTTTAATGACATTCAGGGTTGGAAAATAGATAGACTTGCTGCCGAGGCTCCTATGCAACAACCTGCGCCAGCAGTGCCTACATTTGCACCAGCACCAGATTTTAAAGAAGAAGAGCATGACGATTTGCCTTTTTAGGTAATTTCAAAAAGACAAAAAATATTAAATAAGGTTGACAATGACCTTGGTTAATATTACGATTTAATCAAACAATTTCTAACTAACGATTCACGAAATTTGATTTCAAATTGTTGGTAAATAAATAAAAAATTGTTCAATATACGTTTGTCCACAAATCTGAAATCGGTGCCGTTAATAAAAAATCTGAAATATTTTTTTGAAAAATTAAATTTTTACCCCACCATTATTTTGCGTTAGGGATGGTCGTGGAAATCCTGTCATTGCGAGAAACGAAGCAATCTCATCAAAAGATTGCTTCGTTCCTCGCAATGACAGATTGGAACAACAGCCCGACCCGCTCCCGTGAGGAACGAGCAGCGCGGGGAACGCCAAAAAAATAGATATAGTAAAGTTAGTCTTGAATGTCGCAATTTAGACTAACTTTTTTTCATGAATTCGCGCTTCGTATCTCAAAATTCGTATTTCAAATAATGAATCTTTCTCAAAAAGACCAGCTTTATAATTGGCACCCATATACGCAGCACAAAACCGTGGGGCTCTTGCCAGCCATTGTACGTGGGCAAGGCGCGCTACTGTGGGACGAAGATGGCAAAGAATACATAGACGGCATTGCGTCGTGGTGGGTAAACCCGTTTGGGCACTCAAACCGTGTGATTGCAGATGCGATTTATGAGCAGTTAACGACCTTGGAGCACGTTCTTTTTGGTGGTTTTACCAACAAGCCATCGGTTTTGTTGTCAGAAAAATTGTTGTCGATATTGCCTAATAATCAAAAAAAAATTTTTTTTTCTGACAATGGTTCGACGGCTGTTGAGATAGCTTTGAAGGCGGCAATGCAATTTTTTTATAACCGAAATGAAAATCGCACACGTGTGATTGCTTTTGAAAATGCGTTTCATGGCGATACTTTTGGTGCAATGGCAAGTAGCGGCATTACGTTTTTTACCGAGGCTTTTAAGGGTTCGATGATAGACGTGGTTAGAATTCCTGTCCCGACCGTACATAATGTTGACAAAGTTTTAACGCAGTTAAAATCGTTGGTGGAATCTCAAACATTTGCGGCTTTTATTTTTGAGCCACTTGTGCAGGGTGCCGCCGGAATGGTGATGTACAAGGCAGAATATCTTGACAAAATGATTGCGGTTTGCCGTCAAAACAACGTTTTTTGTATAGCCGACGAGGTGATGACTGGCTTTGGCAAAACGGGAAAAACTTTTGCGAGTGATCATTTAACCAATAAACCCGACATGATGTGCTTGTCTAAAGCCTTGACTGGCGGCACAATTCCGATGGCGGTAACCACGTTTACGCAACAAATTTTTGATGGTTTTCTAGATGATGATGTGAACAAGGCCTTATTTCACGGACATACTTTTACAGGAAATCCTACGGGTTGTGCGGCGGCACTTTCGGCGATATCTATTTTAGAAACCGACGAAATTCAGACTTTGATTAAAGATATTAACGCGATGCATTTAGATTTTCAAATTAAAATTCAAGGTAATCCAAAAGTAAAAACCACTCGCGTCTTGGGTGTTATTTTTGCGTTAGAAATCAAGACCGAAAACCAAGAATCTTATTACGGCACAATGCGAAACCGACTCTATAATTTTTTTATAGAAAATGGTGTTATACTACGCCCAGTCGGGAATATAGTTTATATTTTGCCGCCATATGTTATTGAAAAACAACAACTTAAACGAGTTTATGAAGTGGTTGTACAGGCATTAGATTTTATTTGATTATGGAAATGATTGTGTTTTATACATGTTTACCACAAATAAAACGATACAATTGAGTTTTATATCAAAAATTTAATTTTAATTTTCTGGCAACGAAATAACCACACTCACTGCATTTCCGCCAAAACCTACACTGTTTACCATAATTTTTTTTAGTGTGGTTTGCGTCAGAAATTCATTGCTGAAAGGCGTGCCTACAAAGGTTTGATTTTGCAGCATCATGATCGCAAATTCTAGGCTCATCATGCCCGATGCGCCAAGTGAGTGCCCAATTTTCCATTTGTTGGTGGTTAGCAAAGGTGTTTTTGTTCCAAAAACCTTTTCTATGGCGCGCAATTCGGCCAAATCGCCTTTTACAGTTCCGGGCGAGTGCATGACTATGGCATCAATTTCGTTGGTATTTACTTCTTGAAGTGCCATTTTCATTGATTTTTGAAAACAAGTAGCTTCTGCAGAAATTGACGTGTTATGTTCTAAAATTTCGGTGGCAAAACCAATTCCATCGAGTGCAGCAGTTGCATTTTTTTTATCTAAATCAAGGCAACAAACTGCCGCTGCTTCACCTAGAATCATGCTGTTTTTTGTTTTCAGAAAATCGTTTGCTCGACACGGAAAATCGTTGTCAATAATGCCGACATAAATTTTCATGGCTTGCATTTGTGCAATCGTAAACGTGGTTAGCGGTGCCTCTGAACCGCCTACCAAAAATTGTTTAGACATTCCAGATCGCAACCAAGCAACACCATTGAGCAAGGCGTGAAGCGATGTTGAACATGTTATAGAATGCGAAATTTCTGGACCGTCAGACTGTAAATCGTGCGCTACCCAACTCGAAATATTGCCCAACGTTGTGGTTGGCGATGCGAGTGT
>JBDLWE010000002.1:0-33957 GCA_039804445.1 Bacteroidota bacterium
AGTTTTTTGATAAGTGGAATTTTCCTGTCAATAGTTGATTGTGCGTTACGGATCGTCTTGAAAATCCTGTCATTGCTGTGAAAGATTCAATCAATTGATGAGATTGCTTCGTATCTCGCAACCATATATTGGAACAGCAGTGCGATCGTGTTTTGTTTCGACTTTTGAAACAAGACTAAACAAGGGAACGCCCAATTTAAAATTTTATTCTTGAACTATTGGGTCCCAGCCGCGCGCTCGTAACTCGATTTTTGTGTTGGCGCGAGTTATTAAATGAATCCCTTCTGAAGGTTGGGTCATGTGCCCAATGATTGTAAAGTTTGGATTGCCTTTAATTTTTTCAAAATCGGCCATGTCGATTGTAAATAACAACTCGTAGTCTTCGCCCCCATTTATGGCAACAGTTGTTGAGTCGATGTCGAACTCTTCGCATACCGAAATTAGGGTTGGGTCGAGTGGCAGTTTGTCTTCATAGAGGTTGCAGCCAACGTTGCTTTGCTTGCAGATATGTATAATTTCTGACGAAAGTCCGTCGGAAATATCAATCATGGCGGTCGGTTTTATTTCGAGTGCGTGCAACATTGTTCGCACGTCTTTGCGGGCTTCGGGTCGAAGTTGCCTTTCTATTATATACGAATACGCATCTAAATCGGGTTGCGAATTTGGGTTTACTTTAAAAACTTGTTTTTCGCGCTCTAGGACTTGTAAACCCATGTAGGCTGAGCCGATATCACCTGAAACAACAAGCAAATCGGTTTGTTTGGCTCCGTTTCTATAAACAATTTCGTCGGCATCGGCCTCGCCCAGTGCACTTATTGAAATGATAAGACCTGTAGTTGACGAGGTTGTGTCGCCACCAATAACGTCAATATTATATTCGTTTGTGGCAATGGCAATACCATCAAAAAGTTCGTCGAGTGCTTCGAGTGGGAAACGGTTTGAAACCGCCACCGAAACAGTGATATGCGTAGCACGGGCATTCATGGCACAAATATCTGAAACATTTACTACAACTGCCTTGTAACCAAGGTGTTTTAGTGGCATGTATGACAAATCGAAATGCACGCCTTCAATGAGCAAATCGGTAGAAACCACAACTTTTTTATCTTTAAAATCGAGTATGGCTGCATCATCCCCAATGCTTTTGATGGTCGATTCATGTTTAATATCAAAACGTTTGGTCAAATGGGCAATCAAGCCAAATTCGCCAAGTTGGGCAATGCTTGTGCGTTGTGGCGTTTTATCTTCGGTCATGGTTTGTTTTTAGAGTTTGAAAAGTGACTGTTTTATCCTACACTTCCTTCTAAAGAAATTTCTAACAGCTTCTGTGCCTCGACGGCAAACTCCATTGGCAATTTGTTTAGAACGTCTTTAGAAAAACCATTCACAATAAGTGCAATGGCTTTTTCTGTAGGAATACCTCGTTGGTTGCAATAAAAAACTTGGTCTTCGCCTATTTTACTGGTTGTGGCTTCGTGCTCAATTTTGGCCGATGGATTTTTACTTTCTATGTAAGGAAATGTATGTGCGCCACAATTGTTGCCCATCAGTAAAGAATCGCATTGCGAAAAGTTTCTGGCATTTTCGGCATTTGGTGCAATTTTTACTAGTCCACGATAGCTGTTTTGTGATTTTCCGGCCGAAATTCCTTTTGAGATTATGGTCGATTTGGTATTTTTGCCCAGGTGAATCATTTTGGTGCCGGTATCTGCCTGTTGAAAATTGTTGGTTACTGCAATGCTGTAAAACTCGCCAACAGAATTATCGCCTTTCAAGATTACCGATGGATATTTCCAAGTGATTGCTGAACCAGTTTCGACCTGTGTCCATGATATTTTGGCGTTTCGCTCACAAATTCCTCGTTTGGTCACAAAATTATACACACCGCCTTTCCCTTCTTTGTTGCCTGGATACCAGTTTTGAACGGTCGAATATTTTATTTCGGCATCTTCTAGTGCAATAAGTTCGACACAAGCGGCATGAAGTTGATTTTCGTCGCGACTTGGTGCGGTGCAACCTTCGAGATAAGACACATAACTACCTGCATCGGCAATCAAAAGTGTGCGTTCAAACTGCCCTGTTCCTGCTTGGTTGATTCTAAAATAGGTTGATAATTCCATTGGGCACCGAACGCCTTTTGGGATGTAGCAAAAACTTCCGTCAGAAAAAACCGCCGAGTTTAGAGCGGCATAATAATTGTCTTTTTGTGGAATGACAGTACCCAAATATTTTCGTACCAACTCTGGATGCTCGCGAATTGCTTCAGATATTGAACAGAATATTATGCCTTTTTCATGTAGTGTTTTTTTGAAAGTCGTTGCAACAGAAACCGAATCGACGACGATGTCCATGGCGATGTTGTTCATCATTTTTTGCTCATCGACGTTGATTCCGAGCTTTTTGTACATTTCCAACAATTCTGGGTCAACGTCGTCCAAGGTTTTGTTTGGGTCTATAGATTTTGGTGCAGAATAGTATGCAATTGCTTGAAAATCGGGTTTTTCGTACTTGACGTTTGCCCATTCTTTTTCTTCCATCTGCTCCCAAGCGCGATAGGCCTCAATGCGCCAATCAGTCATCCAATTGGGCTCGTCTTTCTTTTTCGAAATAGCACGAACAATGTCTTCATTGAGACCAATTGGAAATGTTTCAGATTCTATATCGGTATAAAATCCGTATTCATATTCTTTGGTTTCGAGTTCTATTTTAAGGTCGTCTTCGGTGTACTTCATTTTATGAATTTAAAGATTTAAAGATTTAAAAATTTTGTAGAATCTAAATCAATGTAATCCAATTATTATGTTTTTGAACTTAAATATTTTATAAAATTAGAGATGTTTTGTGAAATTTCTAGTGACAAATCATATCCAATTTGAGTTTTATCGCTATCACAAAAATTCAATTCTTTTGCTAATATCAGCATGCTCCGAACTTCGGCACAACTCCCCTTTGCGTATTTTAAGTATCTGACAAACTGTCTATTATTATTGTATTCTGAACCTTCAGCGATATTGTTTGTTATTGAAATAACCGCTCTTTTTATTTGATCTTTAAAACCAAATTCTTTGTCAAAATTTTTATTATTTAATAATTCAGAAACTACTATCGTAAGCTTTATTGCTTTTTTTGTAAACATCAAACTCCTCAAACGATTTTGTCGTAAGCGTTCTTTTAAAAAGTATTCAATAAACAAATCCAAGAGTTTTCAAATTCTCAAATCTTTCAATCTTTCAATCTTTAAATTATTAAATCCTAAAGTGAAAACGATTCCCCACACCCACAAGTCCTTTGCGCATTTGGGTTGTTGAAAACAAAACCTTTTCCGTTTAATCCGCCTGAAAATTCAAGAATTGTCCCTGCTAAATATAAAAACGATTTTTTTTCGACGGCAATTTTTACGTTATTATCTTGAAAAACTTTGTCATTTTCGCCCAAATTTTTGTCAAACTTTAATTCGTAGGACAATCCAGAGCAACCACCAGATTTTACCCCTACTCGAACGTAGTCTTGCGATGCATCAAAACCATCGTCAGTCATCATATCGACAATTTTTTTGCTGGCTTGGTCAGATACTTTTATCATTATTTAATGTATTTACAAAAATTATATGCAAAGATACGCTATTAATGACTTTTATGAAAATATGTTTCAATTTTATGATTTTTTTAAAACAGAAAATGCTTATGTTTGAACATAATAATTTTGAATTCAAACAATGAAGCAATATTTTTTGACCCAACCATTTAATATTTTTAATTTTCTGCCACTTTTGCTTTCATTTCAGTTCGCAATAGCGCAACTTGAAGCATTGACTGTTATAATTACAGACATAAAACATGAAAAGGTAGCGAACGAAATTTGCTATTATATTCATTATAAGGTGCAAAATAACCAAAATCACGACATCAAATGCTTTTTTAATCCTGACGATTTTGGATTGTCACTTTCGACAAGAAAAATTTTTAGCCTTTATGAGAATGGAAGCCGTTTTGACGGAAAATCTTTTTTGAATCCACAACCACAAGCCAAGCGTGATGAATATGCTGCATTGATTTCTGCAAGTTCTAAAGACACAACCGAAATCAAAAAAAAGATAGCACTGCTGCAAAGCATCGCCGACTATGACGTTGAGACAGCAAAACGAGTCGATTTTGGAAGCTATTTTTTAGAAAAAAGCACAAAACGCTATCAAAACGACGTAATGTTATTTGCGCCAAACGAAGCCAAAACCTTTATTCAAAAAATGTTTTGGCAAAAAAATAGATACTACCAAGAGGGCGATTTTGAATACTACTTGAACGAGAAAAATAAATATGAAATTCAATTTTTGGTTATTCTAAACAAAAAACAATTAAAAAACCAACTTACAGAAAAATATTATTTAGAAGTTTTAAACGATAAAAATTTTATCGAAGGTGTTTTTTCGTCAAACAAAATTCAAATTGAATTCAAAGATTAATCAAGAACCATCTCGGGAATTTCGCCATCGATAATCAAATTGGCCTCTGTTGATTTGATAATATGCTCAACTGACACACCCGGTGCTCTTTCTAAAAGTTGAAACCCTTTTGGTGTGATTTGTAAAACGGCTAGCTCGGTCACAATTTTTTTGACACAACCTACGCCTGTCAGGGGTAACGTACATTTTTTAAGAATTTTGGTTTCGCCAGCTTTGTTCACGTGCATCATGGCCACTATAATATTTTCGGCAGATGCCACCAAATCCATTGCGCCACCCATGCCTTTTACCATTTTGCCCGGGATTTTCCAGTTGGCAATATCGCCATTTTCGGCAACTTCCATCGCTCCGAGAATGGTTAGGTCTACTTTTTGAGAGCGTATCATTCCAAAACTCATGGCAGAATCAAAAAAACTTGCGCCTTCTAGCGTCGTTATAGTTTGCTTCCCAGCATTAATAACGTCGGGATCTTCTTGACCAGCAATCGGGAAGGGCCCCATGCCCAAAACGCCGTTTTCTGACTGAAACTCTACGTTAATGTCTTTGCGAACATAGTTGGCTACCAAGGTTGGAATGCCAATTCCGAGATTTACAAAATAGTTGTTTTGTACTTCTTGAGCAATGCGTTTTGCAATTTGTTCTTTAGTTAGTGGCATTTTTGCAATTATATTTTAAATTTTTTTATTGTAGAAATTTAATTAACGATTCTTAATTTCAGATTTTCGAATCAATTGGTTTGTACTTTAAATCTAATATCCTTTATCGTATTTCCAAAATCTCAAATCGTATTTCGTACAGTTCGTTGTTCAATTCTTTTCTCAAATTTTTCACCTTGAAAAATGCGTTGCACCATGATTCCAGGAATATGAATTTGGTTTGGGTCGAGTTCGCCTGCCTCGACAAGTTTCTCGACTTCGGCAATCGTAATTTTGGCTGCGCCGGCCATTGGTGCGTTGAAATTTCTGGCGGTTCCTTTAAAAATCAAGTTGCCCGCCGTGTCACCTTTCCAAGCTTTTATGATGGCAAAATCGGCTTTGTAGGCCGTTTCCATAATGTGCATTTTGCCATTAAACTCGCGTACTTCTTTACCTTCGGCTACTTCTGTACCATAACCAGCTGGCGTAAAAAAGGCAGGAATTCCAGCTTGCGCTGCTCGGCATTTTTCGGCTAAAGTACCCTGTGGTGTGAGTTCTACGTCGAGTTCTCCAGACAGCATCTGACGTTCAAACTCGGCATTTTCACCAACATAACTTGAAATCATTTTTTTTATTTGACGTTTTTGCAACAGCAGTCCTAAACCAAAATCATTGACACCAGCGTTGTTTGAAATGCACGTAAGACCCGTTACGTTCATTTTTACGAGTTCGGCAATAGAATTTTCTGGAATACCGCAAAGCCCAAAACCGCCGAGCATGATGGTTTGACTACTTTGTATTCCGGTAAGTGCTTCGGTAACTGAATTTACTTTTTTGTTAATCATTTTTTTTTAAGTCTAAACACAAATTTATAAAAATAACTAGGCAAGACATGCTTTTTGCAGTAAATTTTTTGAAAATTGCATTTTGCAAAACCACAAATTTTTTGTTTACTTTGCATCGACCTATATGCTGATGAAAAATAATTTTTATTGCGTTCTAATTTTTTTAATAATCTTGTTTTCTTGTCAAAAAAAAAAGCAGGAAGCGGTTACCGTCAATTCTAATGGAAAAATTAATTCGTTGACCGTAATAATGAACGATTTTTTGTGGAATGGCGAAATTGGCGATAGCATTCGCAAAAAATTTGCATCACCCATCGATGGGTTGCCACAAGAAGAGCCACTCTTTACAATAAATCAATATCCAATCAAAGCATTAGACGGAAATAAAACAGCAAATCGCAATATTATCATTATCAAAAAAGAAGAAAAAAATTTTTTTGAATTCAAAGAAAATGAATTTGCAATGCCCCAAAACGTTGTGCATATTTCAGGAAATAATGCCCAAGAAATAATTGCGCATTTGCAACAGAATTCTGACGAAATTATAAGAAAAATTAGATATACAGAAATTATTGCAAATCAAAACAATATCAAAAAAAACTTGCTTTCAGACAATGTTTTGAAACGTAAGTTTAAAGTTAATATAAAAATTCCGTCTAGTTATAATTATGCGTTAGTTCGTTCAAATTTTGTTTGGCTCAAAAAAGAAATCGTCAGCGGCAGCAATAGCATATTGCTATATTCTGTGCCGCTTAAAACCATTTTGCGTGATGATAATGTTGTAGAAAATATTGTAAAAATGCGAGATTCTGTTCAAGGCATGTACGTGCAGAGCAAGGCCAAAAATGCCAAAATGATTACCGAAAAAGCATATACCCCTTATTTTGAACCGATAATTCTTGACAATAAACGAACCTACCAAACCAAAGGAACCTGGGAACTTGACGGCGATTACATGTCAGGGTGTTTTATTAACTACGCAATTATTGACCGACGAAAAAAACGTTTTGTGGTAGTCGAAGGTTTTTGTTATGCGCCATCGGCCGACAAACGCGATTTAATGTTTGAGTTGGAGGCAATTATAAAATCTATAAAAATTTTGAAATAAATTATGCTGTTTACACTAAAAACTTTTTCCGACTTAACCGTTCAAGAACTATACGAAATCCTACGATTGCGATCAGAAATTTTTGTGGTGGAGCAAAATTGCGTTTTTCTAGACATGGACAATAAAGACCAAATTGCACTGCATTTAATTGGCAGATTAGACCAAAAAATTGTTGCTTACACCCGACTTTATGATGCAGGTCAATATTATGCCGAAAGCTCCATAGGGCGTGTGATTGTTTGTCCACGACATAGAAATCTAAAACTAGGTCACGCGTTATTGCAAGAAAGTATTGCTCAAATCGAAAAAGTTTTTAAAACAAAAAATATTAGAATTAGCGCACAATGTTATCTTCAAAAATTTTATGAAACCAATGGATTTACAGTCGATGGCGCAATTTATTTAGAAGATGGAATTCCGCATGTCGAGATGATAAAAAAATAATTTGCATTCACACGAAAAATATTTTAGACAAATGAAAAATCAAATATTGTTCCTTTTTATTGGCCTTTCGGCAATGAGCCTCTGTGCACAACAATCTGGTTATTGGCAACAAAAAGCCGATTATAAAATGACCGTTGACATGGACGTAAAAAATTATCAATATACAGGCAAACAAACATTGATTTATCACAACGATTCTAAAGATACTCTAAAGCGGGTTTTTTATCATTTATATTCAAATGCCTTTCAACCAGGCTCAGAAATGGATGCGAGAATCCAAACCATAAAAGACCCAGATGGCCGAATGGTATCGTCAAAAGTTGTCGATGGAAAAACCATTAAAGAAAGCCGAATAAAAAATCTTTTGCCAACAGAAATTGGATTTCTACATGTTTCAAATTTTAAACAAAATGGGGTTTCAGCAACTATCAAAGAAGTAGGAACTATTCTAGAAGTTATTCTACCAAAACCACTGTTGCCAAAATCCAAAACCACATTTACACTTGATTTTCAAGGGCAAGTCCCAGTTCAAATTCGGCGTTCCGGCAGAAATAATGCCGAAGGTGTCGAACTTTCGATGGCACAATGGTACCCAAAAATGGTCGAATTTGACCACGAAGGATGGCACGCAACACCATACATTGCTAGAGAATTTCATGGTGTTTGGGGAAATTTTGAGTTGAAAATATCTATAGATCAAGATTACATTCTTGGAGGCACAGGCTACCTGCTAAAACCCGAAACTATTGGTTATGGCTATGAGAAAAAAGGCGCAACCGTAAAACGCAAACCTATTGACGGCAAATTGACATGGCATTTCATAGCACCACAAGTGCATGATTTTACGTGGGCAGCCGACAAAAACTATCTTCATGATACTTTTGAGGCAGAAAACGGCGTTACGCTACATTTTTTATACAAAAATAATCCGCAATTCATAGACAACTGGAAAAAACTACAACCGCTCACGGCACAACTCATGTCTATTTACAATAAAACCGTAGGGCAATATCCGTACAAACAATATTCGGTGATTCAAGGTGGCGATGGCGGCATGGAATATGCCATGTGTACTTTGATTCTCGGCAACGGAAAGTTTGATGGCCTCTTGGGCGTAACCGCTCATGAAATGGCGCACTCGTGGTTTCAGCAAATTTTGGCTACCAACGAAGGCAAGCATGGTTGGATGGACGAAGGTTTTACCAGTTTTCTTGAAGACTATGCACTTAACATAGTCGAAAATAAAAACGTCGAAAACCCTTTTGAAGGTGCATATCGTGGTTATTTTGCGATGGTAAACGGTGGAAAAGAATTGCCACAAACCACGCACGCAGACCGATTTGATGAAAATAGAGTCTACAGCATTTCGTCGTACAGCAAAGGCGAATTGTTTTTGACACAGATGATATATTTATTAGGAAAAGACAAAGTTTTTGCTACTCTAAAAAAATATTTCAACGACTATAAATTTAAACATCCTACACCCAACGACATCAAGCGCACTGCCGAACGCATATCGGGCGCAAACCTAGATTGGTATTTGATCGATTGGACACAAACCACCAACACCATCGACTACGGCATTAAAGAAGTTGCAGAAGTTGCTTTAAAAACAAATATAACTTTAGAGAGAATAGGCAGAATGCCAATGCCAATCGATTTGACTGTAGAATACACAGATGGCACAAAAGAAATTTTTTATATTCCACTGACTATGATCCATTTTGAGAAAGAAAACCAAACGCCAGATATCAAAAGAACGGTTTTGAACGATTGGGCTTGGGCATATCCTACTTATTCATTTGCTATCAACAAACCAAAATCATCAATTAAAAAAATCACAATTGATGAGTCGACCTTAATGGCAGATATCAAGCGTGAGAATAATGTTTTTGAGGGGAAGTAAACACATATTTACTACGAAAAAAAATCGCAAATGGCTACCACTCCATTTACGATTAGAGAAACAAAAAACTATTTAATCAACTACTACTAACTAAATTTAAAGAAAAAACTAGTATCAAAATTGAAATTTGAAAAGCAATGGCCAATGTCTTTTCAGATTCAAAAAAATCTTGAACCTTTCGGAGTTTACTTAGTACATTCATATCTATCACCGTTTTATTGTTTTATTAATTTTTGGGTTGAAACGCCCTTGTCGGTTTTGATTTCGAGCATGTAAACCGCATTTGGCAGGTCTTGTATATTGATTTTTTCTTCTTTTGACGAGCCTGAAAAAGATTTTAGTTTGTTTCCCTTTAATAAGTACATTATTCTGTTTTTGATTATTGAATTCTTAAATGGTGTTGTTGGCTTGCAATACTAAATGTTTTAAAAAACGATTATATTTGCACAGCATTTTTTAAAAAAAAGTTCAGATATGTATTCATATTTAATTTATTATTATTTTAACAATACTACAACAAAAAACCGCTCTGTTTTAGAGCGGTTTCTGTGTTTATGACCAATAAGGTGTTTTGTTTATTATATCACTGGTTTTACAAAACTAACAAGGTATTATGTTTTTTATAACTTTTTGAAAAACGCTAAAAAACAGTGCTAAATTTCATATAAAACATCTTCAACTGCTATTTTCATATCAGGGAAAACCTTGCTAACGATTATTTCGCCTTCGGTAAATGGTTTTGAACCTATGTAAACACTATTTTGTAAACTATAAACCAGCACCATTTGTTCTTTGGGTTCAACAATCCAATATTCCTCGACGCCAGCCTCTTGATATAAATTAAATTTGGTGTCAAGGTCGTGTTTTGAGTTTTTGGGCGATAGAATTTCTACTATCAAATCGGGTGCACCATCGCAACCCTGGTCGGTTAGTTTGTTTTGGTCGCAAACCACACAAATGTCTGGTTGCACCACAGTAGTGTTTTTTTTCTTGGATGGAATAGGCAACATAACATCAAATGGAGCAACAAATACCGCACATGGGTGCAACTCAAAAAACGAATAAATTTTATGGTTTAGTCGTTGTGATATCGTTTGATGTCGTCTGTTTGGTGCGGGACTCATTTTTTTGATATAACCCTTGATAAGTTCTACTCGTTCTGAAAATTGCCATAGCATATAGTCAGCATAGGTGTATTCTTTGGTCAAATCTAAATCTGAAAAATTAGTTACAACTTGCATGGTCTTTTTGTTAGAATGTAAAAATAACTGTTTTAAGTCAACTTTTTGCAGTCAGCAATGTGTTTTTTACAACCTCAAGATAGGTTTCGCCAATTGGCAGTTCTAAAACATCATCGGATATATTTATTCTAATAATTTTTTTGGTGGTATTTACCATTTTTAAATATTTTGAATTGATGAGGTAGCTTTTATGAATGCGCACAAACTGTGCCGGAAGCAATTTTTCTATTTCTTTCAATGTTTTAGAGATCAACATTGGTGGCTGATTTTCACGAAAAACGTTGCAATAGTTTACCTCTGATTGTACATATTGAATATCGTCTAATTGCATAAAAAAATGACCTTCGGTGTTTTTTATCGTGATGTGCTTTTGTTGGGCATAAAATTTTTTTTCAAATTTAGAAAGTGCAATCATCAACTCATCTGGGTCAATTGGTTTTTCAAGAAAATACAGCACATCTGCATTTACCGCTTTTATCGCATATTTGTCAACGCCTGTGGTCATGATTATGTATGGCATTTCTGAGGTGAATTGCCGAATTTCTTTAATTAAGTCAAAGCCATTTTCATTGCCAAGTTCTACATCCAGAAATATGACACATGGACGCTTTGCCAACACCATAGCAATGCCGCTTTTGAGCGTATGCGCCACACCAACCTCGCGAAATTCTTCGTGCGATTTTAATGATGCTTGCAGGTTTTTGAGTGCACCAAGATTGTCTTCGACGATTACGTAGTTAAATGTCATTTATAATTTTATTTCCAAACATCATCAAAATCAAACGAAATAGTGCAGGTTTTATCTAATTTGAATGTATTCATGTCGATTTGGTTATAGTTATTGCCAATTAATTCAAAAACCTCAACTGTTTCTTGTAAATAATCCGCTAGTAAGTAATATTTTACGCCTTGTTCTCTGTAAAGTTCAAACTTGATAACGCGATCATTTTTTATAGACGATGGCGAAATGATTTCAAGCACCAAAACTGGTGGAAACTCTAAAAAATCTGTAGTTGTTTTGCCGCAAATAATCATCATATCTGGTCTCACGACAGTTTCTTCACTAATTTTCCAGTCTAATTCTGTAAACAATGTACAGTCACAATCTATATTGGCGTTTAATGAAGTTTTAGCCTGCACAATAAAATTAATAATTGCAATACTGTGTCGTGGCGCAGCCGAAGGTAACATTTGGTAAGGATATCCGTCCACAAGTTCCCAATCTTCTTTCCAGTTTTTATAATCGTTGTAAGTATATCGTGGTGGTTCGAAATTGTACGTTTGCATAAAATTTTTTTAACAAAGTTACGAATATTTATAATTCGTAGGTATTTTTACTTCTACTTTTGTACCGATCTGTTTATCGATAATTTCAAAAGTAGCTTTGTCTTTGTTCTTAGGGTTTAGTGTCGCAAAAAGTTTTTGATAGGTAGTGGTGCCAATACCGCTGTCAAGCGAAATAGCGTGTTTGCGACCAATACCGGTATCATCAATTTCTATAAAAATACTGTCATTGTCATTTGAAAGTTTGATGCTGATTTCACCTCCTGTTTCAGATTTTTTGATGCCGTGTTTCAAAGAATTTTCTACTAAATCTATTATTTGGCGAATTACTGGTTTTTTGTTATTTTTGATGCGTCTGAAGAGTCCCATTGATTATTTTTTTTCTCAAAACAAAAATAAGGGATGCTCAGACACTTTTTATTTTAAACTTTCGGATGGTATTGAATAAATAACATATAAAAAATTATAAACAAACTATTTTGTTGATTAAAATTTTTTTACAACCCAAAGAACACAGTCCTTTTGTCAAACAAACCAAATTTCTCTAAAACTCAAACTTCAACTGCACTACCACCGTTTTTTTGCTATTTACATTCAAATTAGTAACCGAAATTCCCAACAACCTGACCGAATTTTTCATACGCTCTTGATACAAAAGTTCGCGTGCTGTTTCTAGCAATAACGATTTGTCTGAAACAAAATAAGGCAAGGTTTTGCTACGCGTTTGTTGCGAAAAATCTGAATATTTGATTTTTAAAGTTACTGTTTTGCCTGATAGTTTTTGTTTTTGAAGTCGTGCTTCGAGTTGGATGGCAATATCTTCCAACCGCTGCATCATATAAATTTCTGACGTTAAATTTTCGTCAAAAGTGTGCTCGGAAGCTACAGACTTGGCAATTCTATCCGATTTTACTTCGCTGTTATGAATGCCTCGAACCACATTATAGTAGAAAGTTCCTGATTTTCCGAAGTGCTGTTCCAAAAATTCCAACGGCTTCTGTCGCAGATCCATGCCATTAAAAATACCAAGCTGGTACATTTTTTCGGTGGTTACTTTGCCCACGCCATAAAACTTTCTAATAGGCAAAACTTCTAAAAAACCCAAAACCTCATCTGGATTGACCGTTTTTTGCCCATTTGGTTTGTTAAAATCAGAGGCTATTTTGGCCACAAACTTGTTTACAGAAATTCCTGCCGATGCCGTAAGACCAAGTTCCGAAAAAATTCTGAAACGAATTTCTTGCGCAATCAAACTCGCGCTCGGATTCCCTTTTTTGTTTACCGTCACATCCAAATAAGCCTCGTCTAACGACAGCGGTTCGACTAGATCTGTATAGTCATAAAAAATTTTGCGAATTTGTGCCGAAATTTCCTTATATCGATCAAACCGTGGCGGTACAAAAATCAAATCTGGACAGTTTTTCTTTGCCAAAAATCCAGACATTGCAGACCGAACGCCAAATTTTCTAGCTTCATAGCTTGCCGCACAAATCACACCACGGGTTTCGTTTCCGCCAACTGCCAGCGGTCGCCCACGCAACATGGGGTTGTCTAACTGCTCAACAGATGCATAAAAAGCATCCATATCGACATGAATAATTTTGCGTTGTAACGAATCTGGCATGATACAAAATTAATAATTTTTCATCTACCAAAAATTCAAATATAGCTCATGAAATTTTAAATTTTGTGCCTAGTCCAGCCGCTTTTCCAAAAAAGTGGCTGCTGGGCAAAGTTTTTTTAGGCTTTAAAGGAACTCCCTGTGGTCGTTCTTTAAAACCTAAAAAACTAAATTGCCCAACATCCACTTGTTTTTCCCTTGCGACTGGGGCAGGGGTTTAACTACAAAAAAATAATTTCTTGTTATAAGAAACTAAAACAAAACCGTCGCACCAACCAAAAAATTTGTTCCAGCCTGTGGGTAGTAGGAAGCAAAATCGCCATACATATAACCGTTTGAAACATATTTCTGGTTCAAGAAATTATTGATCAAACCATTAAAAACAATCGATTTACAATATTTTTTGGGTGTAATGGTGTAGCTAAAATTCAAATCGTTAACAAAATAGCTATCCAACTTTGCGCTTTCGGTTTGGATATTATTCATGAATTGCTGCCCAACAAATTTTGATAAAATAAAAATTTGTAAGTTTTTTGATGCTGTGAAAATCAAAATATTTCCAGCAATAATTTCTGGTGAAAACGCAATGTTTTTGTTTTCAACATTCTCATTATTTAATTTTAAATCAATGTTTTTGTTGCTACTCAAAGTAATATTTGGTTGCACCGAAACAGTTTTTGAAATCAAAAACTTTGCATCAACTTCAAGCCCGAATCTGTAGCTTTTTTCTGAATTGCTGCGAATCGGATTTCCAACATCGTCCAGATTTCCCGTCAAAATCAGTTGGTCTTGATAAGCCATGTAATACAAATTAGTATTAACTATCATTTTTTCTGATTTTTGTCGCCAACCAAGTTCAAAATCGTTCAATCTTTCTGGTTTCGGGGTTCCAAAAGCATAATCAACACGGTTTGGTTCGCGTTGTGCTTTCGCAAATGAAAAATAAACCGCATTTCGGTTGTTAAAATCATAGGTAAATCCAACTTTTGGATTAAAAAAAACAAAATTGTCATTTACGTTTTCAGTTTCGTTTCCAATGGCACGATAATAAACATTGCGAAGTTGCAGATCGCCAAAAAATGATAGTTTCGACATTAACTGATAATTTATTTTCGAAAAAATATTAAAATCGTTTTTCAGTGCGTTGTCATCATAATATCGATCGGCCAATTCACCGTTTGACGCAAACCTTGCCCAAATGACTTTACCAAAATGACGACCAAAATATTGGTTTGCGCCACCGCCAAGTAGCAAATCGGTTTTGTTTTTTTTGTAGTTTACAGAAAATGTTGTGCCATAAAAATCGTTATCTAACCATTTTTGTCTAATCAAATCGGTCACGTTTATTGGTGCACCTCCGCCAGAAAACGGTGTAAGTCCATAATCTATCATCGCGGCATTTGCAATATAGTTTTCAAAATAGCCTTTTCCTTTGGTGTAGTGAAATGCTAGATTTGAGTTCCAATTGTCAGAAAAATTTTGATTCCAATGCACTTGAAAATGGTCTTGTTGGTAATTGTCGGTTTCGTTGTCATAAAACCTAATATTTGCAAACTCGTCGGTAAATTGTCCTGCCGAATTATAGGTTCGATCGCGTGCCATGGTTTCGGCATCGATGCCGTTCCAGGATTGGTATGTTTTTTCGGTGCCGCCAAAAACGAGTGCTTTGATGATGGTTTTTTTGTCAATAAATGTGCCTTGCAAAAAATATGATTTGAGGTCAGAGGCGGCTCTATCGACAAAACCATCGGATTTTATTCTAGAAAGTCGGCCAGCGATTTCAAAATGGTTGTTGACCAAACCTGTACTGAATTTGACTGTATTTTTTAAAGTGTTAAAACTTCCAAATGAATTGCTAATTTCGGACGAAGCTGTGGTTTTAAAATTATCAGTAAGTACATTAAGGCTTGCACCAAAAGCGCCTGCTCCGTTGGTCGATGTGCCTACGCCACGCTGCAATTGCAAACTCTCGACCGACGAAGCAAAATCGGGCATATTGACCCAAAACGTGCCGTGCCCTTCAGAATCGTTATAAGGTATTCCGTTGATGGTCACGTTTACTCGGGTTGCGTCTGAGCCGCGCACACGAATGCCTGTGTAGCCAACGCCATTGCCCGCATCTGATGTGGTTACTACCGATGGCATGAAGTTCATAAGAATAGGAATGTCTTGCCCAAGATTTCGTGATTTGATATCTTTTGCTAATAAATTTGAAAATGAAACGGGCGTTTTAGATGTGGCACGAATTGCAGAAATTATAACTTCGTCAAGTTGGTTGGTTTTGGTGCTGTCTTGGGTAGATTGTGCAAAAATGAAAGTTGGTAAAGAGAAAAAAAGAAAACAGATTTTAAAAATAACGTCCCTCGACTGCGCTCGGGATGACAACGGCTGCGCTGGGGATGACAACGGCTGCGCTAGCAATGATTGGTTTATAGATTTTGACAAGACGTCCCTCGACTGCGCTCGGGAGGACATGCGCGCTAGCAATGATTGGTTTTTTGTTTTTGACAAGGCGTCCTTCGAATGCGCTCGGGATGATAAGCGCGCTAGCAATGATTGGTTTTTTGTTTTTGACAAGACGTCCCTCGACTGCGCTCGGGAGGACAAATGGTGTTTATTGCAGGATGATGGATTAGTGTGGTGGCTTGCGTGAGGGATTGTAGCGGCATCCTTTTTTGAGGGTTTTGCCCACTCGACGGTTGGTTGATGGGCAAAACCCTCAAAAAAGATAGAGCGAAAAGCCCGACCTGAAGTGACGCATGGCGAAGTGCAACGCAGCCATGCAAACGAAAGGGCACGCCCAAATGTTGTTGAAAAAAATGTTGTTGACATTCGTAAAATTGTTTTTACGAATAAAAGGAGTAATTATTCTTTTGTTAGAAAAAAATAAAAATTGGTTTGTTGACTATTTCAAAAGTATGTTTTGAAAATGTCGTTTCCCTTGGCAGCATTACCTGCCCAGGTTCGTTGGGTATAATCTCAGCTCGTTATTTGGAGCACCCCTTTGAGACGATGCAAATATAATTGATTTTGGATTACAAAGTTTTAAATCTAGAAAAATATTATCGTCCACTTAACCAACCGCTTGGGTTTGATGGTGTTGTGTTTTGCATGACCATGAATTTCAAAATGGTTTTGCCACTATCGCCATTGGTGCGAATTCGACCAATTGGTTGTTTGATGCTCACACGGTCACCTTTGGAAACGCTTACTGAACTTAGGTTTTGATAAACGGTAAAATAATCGCCGTGCTGCACAAAAACAGCCTTGTTTACGGGGCTAAGTCCTATAACTTTGGTAACTGTTCCGCCAAAAACTGCGCGTGCGTTGCTGCCTTCACCAGTTTCGATATCTATGCCTGAATTGTGCACCATCAGGAGTTTGTATACTGGATGCGGCTTGTCACCAAAACCTTGATACAGCACGCCTTTTTCTACAGGCCATGGCAAAGATCCACGATTGGCTTTGAAATTGTCTGAAACTATTTTGGCTTCGGGGGTTAGTATTATAACGCTTGAGTTTTCGATGGCTCTGGTTTCGGCCTCGGTTACTACTTTGGTTGGATTGGCTTTTCGGTTGGTTTCTGCGGCGCGACGGTTGGCCTCGGCAATGGCTTCGCGAACTAATTTACGAATTTGATTGTCGATTACTTTTGATTCTCGTTGCTTGGCTTTTATTTCGGCAGCGATTTTCTTTTTGTCTTTTTGAATGTTGTTCACCAACTGCACTTGCACTTTTTTGGCGGCTTCGAGGTCTGCTTGTTCTTTTTCTTGGGTGACTATTAGTTTTTGTTTTTCGGTTTTTTGAATATTAAGTTTAGTATTATAGGTGTCAAGTTTTCGTGACTTAATAATAATTTCTTCGCCCTGAATTTTGCGATAACTCGAATATTGTTTCATGTATTGCGCGCGTTTGTAGGCCTGCAAAAAGTTTTCTGATGATAACAGAAACATGGCACGCGATTGCTCTGAGCGGCTTTTGTATGATTTGACGATCATTTTGGCGTAGTCGGCTTTCAAAATATCAAGTTCTTTTTGAAGTTGATTTATTTCGACTTGGTTCAAAAACATATTGTTCTTGAGAACTTTGGCTTGTTTTTCTGAAGTAACAATAATTTTTTCGTGAATTTCGATTTTTTTGGTTTGCATGGCAACTACTGTCAAAGCAGACTTCTGAATCTTTGATTTTGCTCTGATAAGCTGTTCTTGTTGGCGAATCTCTTCTTGAAGTTGTGCCTTGCGTTGTTCGAGTTTTTCTTGGTCGACTTGACTAAAAGTTACTGTCGAAAATATTAGCGCACAGAAGAATATGATTTGTTTTTTCATTTTATAGTTTGAAAAAAAGTATTGCTTAAATTTTTTTGCGAATTTAGCACTTTATATAGTTTTGTAAACTGATGTCCATTTTTTAACCGCAAATTATCAGGGACTTTTATTTGTATCGTTAATATTTTGAACGTTATAAAACGTGTTTTATTGTTTAATTTCTAGTTTTCCATACCCTTCTGGAACATTATATTTAAAAGAGAGGTCTTCGTTTAATGTAATTTTTGTTATTTCGACTTTTACAGATGTTGTGTTTGTATTTTGTGTGGCAATAATGTCGATACTTCTCGGGTAAATCCCATTGCTGTTGAGTTCATGATTTTGATATGTAACTTCAACTTTTCTGTTTTCGACGATTTGCGACACGATTTGTTTGACCAACAAAACAGGATTTTGTTTAAAAAGAAATTGACTGTCAATATCGAGTTTTTGTTTAGGGCGAAGCAAAATATTTTCATCAACAATGTTTTGTTCGCATTTTATTTTTGATAAATCTACAAAAGGTTGACCAAGTATCAGGTTTTGAATTTTCTGAAAATCGAGATCGGTGCCAAGCCACTGGCTTATAGTAGCATAATTTCCGTCAAAAAATTTACCACCAAGTTTTTCGTAATACTGCACTCTGTCAGGAGTTATGAGCGCTTTTGCCAATGTAATTCCAAACAACTTGACACTAACTAAAATGTTTTTGTCTTTTTCTATTCTGATGTCTGCCGTTACACTTTGTGCTCGACGATTATCTTTATAATCAATATCGGCTTTAATGTATGCCGTTTTAAAATTAGGAGCTGTTTGATAAAATTGTTCAATTGTTTTGAAAGCAATATTTGCAGCTTCTTTATTTTCTGTGATTGGCTTTTGCAAAACAATTTGTTTTGTTTTGCATGATAAAACAAAAAAACATAATAAAAAAACAAATATTTTTAATTTTAAATTCATCATAATTTATATTTCGCTTTCAATTCGTCGGCTTTCCGCTGGCTCAATACTTTGTTTTTTGAATCGCTTAACCCGTCATAAACAATGGCAAGTTGTTGATAAAACCCTAGTTCGACTGCGGGAGCGTCTACCACAAAATCAAGACCCGCAGTAAGCGTTTCTTTTGCTTTTTTAAAATTTTTTAGTTGGTTGTACCCCATTGCTGCATACAAATACGGTTGTGGTTGCAACGGAAAAAGTTCGACTGTGGTGTTGGCTTTTTTTATCAAAACGTCATGTTGCTTGCTCTGCAAATAACATTCAAGCACCAAAATCATCGACTCTATGTCGGTTGGATTATTTTTTAATTCCAATTCGTAAAACGGAATTGCTTTTGCCCAGTTTTGCTTTCCTTGAAAAAATTTAGCAACTTCCTTAGCAATTTTTATGTTGGTTTCTGACTTAAACAAATTGACTGCATTTTCTAAATCGGTATCGAAACCGTCGTTGTTTTTTACAAAAATTAAAAACTCGTTTAAAACCCTATGCTTGATTTTATTGTCTATTTTTTCGCTAGACAGCACTTTGTTCATGGCAATAACTGCGCCTTTTCCTTCTTTTTCAGCTAATTGTTTTTTGAAAAGTCCAATTTGTGCATATTCTGATGTTGGGATTTCGATTTCAAGTTTGGCAGCAATTTTTTCGGCATCTTTGTCTTGACCAGCTTTTGTTAATAACAGAATTAGTGCATTGTAGTTGCTTTCGTCTTTTGGGTTTTTAGAAATTAACTCTGTCAAGTACTTAATTTCTGCCGATTGATTTTGTGGATTGTTAAGAATTTGTGCTTTGTAAAGTTCTCGTTTTTCTGATTTTCCTACCGTTGCATTTAGATCGTTTATAACTGTTAAGGCCTTGTCAAACTGTTGGGTTTTCATTAGCAGAGAGGCCAAATCTTCTCGATAACCCGCGTCAAACGAGACAAGCTTTTGCACAATTTCAATTGCTTTAAAGTAGTCTTGCGTGCGGTAGCAAACGTCGTACATGCCATGAAATGACCAACGGTTTTTTGGGTCTAGCGTTGATGATTTTTCAAAAGCATCATATGACTCTTTCCACTTTTTGAGTTCGAGTTGATTTTTGCCAATTTCAAAAAAAACCGTTGCGTTTTGTGGATCGAGTTTTAAACATTTTTCTAAAGATTCGAGCGCTTTGTCATAATTTTCTATTCCTTTTTGCTTGATAGATTCAAAAAAAGAAAGTTGAAACTCGTCTGGGTTAGAGGCGATGTCTTCGGGGTTTGTTTGCGCAAAACATTGCAATACCGAAAATAATACTATTGCCAGACCTATATTTTTTGTTTTTTTCATACCTAAATAAATCAAAAATAAATCAAAAATAAATTTTTGACATAACTCAAAATTTTATTCTAAAACCGAATAATCACCAATTGATATACTAGTAAAACCACCGTCAAATGTTGCATGATTGCCGATCATAGCATTGTCAAGATTTGCGTTTTTAATGTTAGAATGATTTTGAATCAAACTATTTTTTATGTTTGAGTTAATAACATGACAGCCTTTGCCCAACGACACATTTGGCCCTACGGTACTATTGATCAAAACCACATCTTCGCCAATATAACAGGGTTGGATTATGTTTGAGTTTGCTAATTTTGTTTCTTGATGCACAAGATTTTGACCTTCGGCTTGCAAAAACCCAAGCATTCTATTGTTGGTATCGACGGTTATGTTTTTATTTCCACAATCCATCCACTCGTCAACTTTGCCAGGCACAAATTTCATACCTCTGATCTTCATGTTTTCAAGCCCGTCGGTCAGTTGATATTCACCACCCTTTGTAACATTATTATCTAGCAAATATTGCAATTCACTGCGCAAGGCTTCACCCGATTTGAAATAATAAATACCGATGATTGCCAAATCAGAAACGAATGTTGCTGGTTTTTCAACAAAATCGATAATCTGATTTTGGTCATTTAGTTGAACAACGCCAAAAGCACTTGGGTCTTCGACTTGCTTTACCCAAATTACAGAATCGGCGGTTGTGTCAAGCCTAAAATCGGCTCGAAAAAGTGTGTCGGCATAGGCCACGACTATTGGTCCTGACATACTTTCTTTTGCACACATAATGGCATGTGCCGTTCCAAGGGCTTCATTTTGATAGTATATTGTGCCTTTTGAACCTAGTTTTTCTGCAATGGCAATAAGGTCTTGTTCTACTTTTGTTCCAAAATCTTTATGGATTATAAATGAAATTTCGTCTATCGGTTGATTGATTACTCCTGCAATGTCTTCTACCAATCTATGAACAATTGGTTTTCCAGCGATTGGGATTAAAGGTTTTGGAATCGTGAGTGTATGCGGGCGAAGGCGCGACCCTCGACCTGCCATAGGAATTATTATTTTCATAGATTTACTTATTATTTTTTGCGATACACGCTTTATTTTTATAATAAATTATTATTATTATTAATTTTCTCTTTACAAAAATTATTTTATTCCTGTACTGCCGAATCCGCCTGCGCCCCGGTCGGTTTCTGACAAAATTTCGACCTGCGTAAATTCTGCTCGTTCGTGTTTGGCAATTACCATTTGGGCAATTCGGTCGCCATTGTTAACAGTAAAATCGTCTTTTGAAAGGTTTACTAAAATTACTTTTAGTTCGCCACGATAATCAGCATCGACGGTTCCTGGAGAATTTAGACAAGTGATGCCATTTTTGGCCGCCAAACCGCTTCGTGGGCGAATTTGTGCTTCATATCCAAGAGGCAATTCTATAAAAAGCCCAGTAGGAATCATGAATCTTTGTAATGATTTTAGCACAATTGGTTCAGAAATATGTGCTCGCATATCCATTCCTGCCGACGCAGTCGTTTCATAGGCGGGCAGTGTATGCTCAGATTTATTGATAATCTTTATAATCATAAAAAAAGTTTTTTTT
This sequence comes from Bacteroidota bacterium, assembly GCA_039804445.1. Classification (GTDB taxonomy): domain Bacteria; phylum Bacteroidota; class Bacteroidia; order Flavobacteriales; family Flavobacteriaceae; genus Flavobacterium. The sequence goes on from JBDLWE010000002.1 coordinate 21,751, forward strand.
GTTGTAAACATTTTTTTTAAGCCTATACTTTATTATTTCAAATTTAATGCGCCAAATATAATTTGCACAACATTTTTTTAGTATCAACAATTTAGTGCTTTAAATCTACAAATATATAATAAAAACTGAAAATGTTGTTGGTCTACATTTATCAAATAATACCAATAGCGCAAACTAAAAGTTTAAACTTTACAAATTCTAAAGATTTTGCACCGCTAGAAAATATTTTAAAAAGCCAATAAATCCTTTCTATTCATAAAATTAAATATTGAAATTATTACAACCGATAGCATACATTTAGACCATTTTACTATTATTGGGCGTTGCGCGCGGTGCTACGCACGAGCGCGCCGGGCTCTTGTTCCAATCTGTCATTGCGAGCAACGAAACAATCTTTTGAAGAGATTGCTTCGTTCATCGCAATTACAGGATTTTCACGACGATCCCTAACGCTCACAAACCGTTTACCAAGTTTGCGCTCAAAAACAAAACATCAACGGTGTTGTTTTTTACTTTGTTTACTCTAATATAAATAACATTCAAAATAACGAATTACCTTTAATTGAAATCACATAATATAGGTTACAATTATTTTTTGTTTTTTACAAAACTTTACGACCTTTACCATAAAAAAAACAAATGATCCTATCTTTCTGGGAAAAACAAACTTGGTTTTCTAATATCGACTTTACCGTTGTTGGCAGCGGTATCGTTGGGCTTCACTGTGCCTTACAATTACGTTGCAAATACCCAGCCGCCAAAATTTTGGTACTCGAAAAAGGCACATTGCCTGAAGGTGCAAGCACCAAAAATGCTGGTTTTGCGTGTTTTGGGAGCATTTCTGAAATTATCGACGATTTGCAACACCATTCTGAACAAGAAGTTATCGATTTGGTCAAGAAAAGAAAAATAGGTCTTGAACTCTTGCGCAAAAATATTGGTGACCAAAACATTGATTTTCAACAAAACGGTGGTTTTGAAGTTTTTCTTGATAATGACAAAACCTTTTTTGATGAATGTATCTTCCAAATTCCGTTCATAAACGATCTGTTTAGTCAAGTTTTTGAGTCAGAAGTGTTTCTTAAAAATAGCATAGATTTTGGTTTTAAAAACGTTTTTGAATCACAAATTTTGAATCCATTTGAAGGGCAGATAGATACTGGCAAAATGATGCAGTCGTTGCTCAAAAAAACCATCGCAAACAATATTTTGATTCTAAACAATCAAGAAGTGTTAGATTTTTGTGACAACAACAAACAAGTTGAAATATCGCTAAAAAATTTTAGTTTCAAAACCAACAAACTGTTTTTTGCTACCAATGGTTTTGCTGCAAAACTTACCAATAATGCTGTAAAACCAGCCAGAGCACAAGTTTTAATCACTTCAGAAATCGAAAAATTGGACTGGAAAGGCACTTTTCATCTCGACAGAGGCTATGTTTATTTTCGTAATATTGGTAACCGTGTTTTGCTAGGGGGTGGTAGAAATCTTGATTTTGCGACCGAAACTACTACAGAAATAACCATCACAACTTTCATTCAAAACCATCTCGAAAATTTATTAAAGACCGTAATTTTACCTCAACATAGTTTCGTGATAGAACATCGTTGGGCAGGCATTATGGGCATGGGTGAAAGCAAAAACCCAATTGTTGAGCAACTGTCAGACAATGTATTTTGTGGCGTTCGCCTTGGCGGCATGGGCGTTGCCATTGGCAGTTTGGTTGGCACAGAACTTGCAGATCTATGCACAAGTTTTTAAGATACAATTATAGTTGCCTGAGTTTTGATAATTAAATCGATTTGTTTTTTATTTGCTAAAAAAACTAAACTGCTTCATTATCAAAAAAACTAAATTGCATAAATTTATGTAAAAAAGTTTTCATTTTCTTAAATTTAAAAACGTAATAAAATTGCACTATAAATGGCAACAAGAATTTCACGAACTTCTAAAAAACCGGTTACAAAACAATCAAATCTGAAGTCAAAAATAACCAGAATTGTTTATAAATCTGTACTTTGGTTTTTTGGAATTACCATTTTTTTGGTTATTTTCTTCAAATGGATCCCCGTACCATTTACCCCACTTATGATATCACGTGCTTTTGAAACTCGTGATAAAAATAAACCAGCGTATCAATTGCGTCATGATTGGGTGTCGATAGACGATATTTCGATCAATGTGCAAAAAGCAGTTATTGCCAGCGAAGATGGTACTTTCTTGACGCACTGCGGCTTTGATTTTAACGCCATGCAAAAAGCATACAAAAACAATGCAAAAGGTAAAAAACTAAAAGGTGGTAGCACCATTTCGCAACAAACCGCCAAAAACGTATTTCTGTGGCAGGGTCGAAGTTATTTGCGCAAAGCCCTTGAGGCCTATTTTACTTTTTTGATAGAGCTTCTTTGGGGCAAAGAGCGCATCATAGAAGTATACCTAAACTCAATAGAAATGGGCGATGGCGTTTTTGGCATTGAGGCTGCCACCCAATTTTGGTACAACAAACCATCTAACAGTTTGACCAAGCGAGAGGCAGCTGGCATTGCAGCAATTTTGCCGTTGCCACGCAAATATAAGGCCAACAAATCGTCAACATATATAGAAGGTCGCAAAACCAAGATTGTGAAAAGAATAGGATATATTGGCAAACTTGATTATTAAATTTGTGAGAGGCGTTGCCGCGGCAAAAATCGAAAAAGGTAAAATCAAAACAAAGTTGAACAAATTTTTGATGGATCTGATGCTTCGCAAACCATTGCGTTTTCGGTCAAAAAAAATTCGACGCTCATGAAAAACATCGAAAATGTATCCAGCAAAACTGCCGAACTAATTAATTCTGGTATAGAACTAACGTCAAATTCTGTTCAATATACCTATTCTGATCTGCCAAGTCTAAAACAAAGCCTCACTGAGAATGCCACAAAAGACGCCAACCAACGTGCTACAAAAATTGTGACAATCGCCGACGAAAGCCTCGGAAAATTGAAAAAAGCAAGTATGGGCGTTTTTCAAATTACGGGTCAGGGCTCTACAGAAGATGATAGTTATGGTGGCAATAACGACACATATAGCATAAACAAAACCGCAAGAATTATCGTACGGTTAGAGTATGTTTTGGATTAATTTGACTAGTTAAACATCATCAAAATCTACAAAAATATTTGCTGTTGTTGGTATTGCTTGGCACGAAAGCACCAAACCTTCCGCAATTTCAGAATCGGTGAGGATTGAATTTTTTTTCATTTCGGCCTTGCCCTCTGTAATTCGGCAAAGGCAACTACTACAAATTCCGCCTTGACAGCTGTATGGCGCATCGATACCTTGCTTTAAAGCGGCTTCGAGAATGGTTTGTTTGTTCGACATTTCAAATTCAAAAGAATCGCCATCAACCAGCATTTTGACTTTTGTATGATCAGTGGCAGAATCGACAGTTTTCTCGAAAGATGTTGTGGTAAAAAGCTCAAATTTTATGGCAGAGTCGGCAATATTATTGGATTTTAAAACATCAGAAACCGTACTAATCATTTCTTCGGGTCCGCACAAATAAAATTTGTTGAACTCGGTTTCTTTGAATTTATTCTTTAAAACGAAATTCACGACGCTTTTGTCTATTCGTCCGAAAAGCGAATCATCGGTTTTGATTTGGCTAAAAACATATTGCACAGAAAAACGACCCACATACTTTTGTAGTAACTCGTGAATTTCATTATAAAATATGGTGTCATCTACAGATTTATTGCCATAAACCAATACAAAACTACTGTCAGGTTCGCTACTCAAAACACTTTTCAAGATTGACATCACGGGCGTAATGCCACTGCCTGCGGCAAAGGCCAGGTAGTTGCGTTGTCTATCTATTTGTGGCACAAAACTAAAATTACCTTCCGGTGATGCCACTTCAAGAGTCTGATTTACTTGCAGTTGTGAATTTGCAAACTGCGAGAAAATGCCATTCGTGACCGCTTTTATAGCAATGCGAAGTTCGCCACTCTCGGGCGATGAACAAATGGAATAGGCTCGACGAATTTCTTGCCCATCCAAAGATAATTTCAAAGTCAGGTATTGTCCTGCTTCAAAAGTATAGTTATTTTTTAAAGAATCTGGCACAGCAAAAAGTATCGAAACAGCATCTTTGGTCTCGCGACGAATTTCAGAAATATTGAGTTTATAGAAAGTTGACATGGCGTTATTTTTTTGCAAAAGTATGAAACCACTGATAATTTTTTGAAGATAATTTTATATTTTTGATAGGTGTAACGTTTTTATCGAAACCAATACATATTACTGTATAAATCAAAAATTAGATGATTAAAAAATTTCTTTATCTGGAATGGAAGTCTTTTGTGCGCTCTGCATCGTTTGCAAAATCTTTGGGACTCAAAATTTTGATGGCTTTCGGTGCACTTTATTTCGCGGTTATATTTCTTGTTATGGGCGTTGGCGCATTTTACATCATCAAAAAAGAACTAAAACTCGACCCATTCGAAACCGTGAATCAATTCTTGATTTACTATTTTGCTATGGATTTTGTATTACGAAATATTTGGCAAAAAATACCCGTTTTAAACATAAAACCGTTACTGTCAATGAATGTTACGTCAAACGATATTGTGAGTTTTTCGTTAGGCAAAACCGCAGTTTCTTACTTTAACTGGGTTCACGCCTTGTTTTTTATACCATTCACCGTTGTGCTTTTAATCGAAGGTTACAATCCTGTGGGTGTAATTTTGTGGCACCTTGGAATTATGTCCTTAATATATTGTAGCAATTTTTTAAATGTATATTTGAGCAATAAAGACAATTTGTACAATGTTTTTCTTGGTGTTTTAGTGGTCTTGGCAGCAAGCCAATATTTTAATCTTTTTGACATTACGATTTACACAAAACCATTTTTTCAAGGACTTTACACCACACAATGGGTTTTCTTGATTCCTGTTTTGGTTTTATTGGTATTAATAAAAATCACTTTCGATTTCTTTAAATCAAACCTCTATCTCGATGCAGGTCTTAAAATAAAAGGCGAAGTTGCCGTAACCGAAAACCTCACGTGGCTCAATCAATTCGGCACACTTGGCACATTCTTGAAAAACGATATTAAACTTATTAAACGAAACAAACGCTCAAAAATCACTATTGGCATGAGTGTTTTGTTTCTTTTTTATGGCCTACTTTTTTTTTCGGGTGGTATTAAGGCTTACGACAACCCTTTGATGCATGTTTTTGCGGGTGTTTTTGTGTCAGGCGGATTTTTATTGACATTTGGGCAGTTTGTACCAAGTTGGGATTCGGCTTATTACCCGCTAATGATGACCCAAAACATACCTTATCGAAATTATTTGAGCTCCAAGTGGTGGCTCATGGTCATTGGCACAGCAATCGCAACAGTTTTGGCAAGTTTTTATTTGTATTTTGGAATTCACATTTATTTGATAATCGTGGCAGGAGCGATTTTCAATATCGGTGTCAACTCATATCTAGTACTTTGGGGCGGCGCATACACCAAAACGCCAATCGATTTGGCATCATCAAGAGGCGCATATGGCGACAAAAAAGCGTTTAATATCAAAACATTGCTCATTAGTTTGCCACAACTTTTGTTGCCAATGGCATTGTATGGTCTTGGATTATTTATTTATGACAAAAATCTTGGAATTGCGCTTGTTGCCCTAGCAGGAATTATTGGTTTTGCACTTCGCAATACAATGTTTACGATCATCGAAAAAACATACAAAAAAGAAAAATATAAAGCGCTCGAGGCCTATAAACAAAAAATGGCTTAGTCAATCATCAATTACGAAGTTCAAAATACGAGTTACGAAATAAGAATTTTTAAAACAAAAAAGATTCAATTCTCAACAACAAGCCATCAACTAAAAACCATCAACTAAAAACCATCAACTAAAAAACCATCAACTAAAAACCATCAACTAAAAACCATCAACTAAAAACCATCAACTAAAAAAATGATACAAACAACCAACCTCTCAAAAACATACAACGGCACAACGGTTATAAAAATCGATAATCTCGAAATCAAACAAGGCGAAAGTTTCGGACTTGTGGGCAACAACGGGGCAGGAAAAACTACTTTTTTTAGTCTTCTACTCGACCTAATCCAACCCACAACAGGCAAAGTTATCAATAACAAAGTAACCGTAAACCAATCAGAAGACTGGAAACCTTTCACGGCATCTTTTCTTGACGAAAGTTTTTTGATAGGCTATCTAACGCCCGAAGAATACTTCTATTTCATTGGCGATTTGCGAGGCCAAAACAAAGCCAATGTAGATGCATTGCTCAAAAAGCACGAAGATTTTTTTAATGGTGATATTCTAAATTCAAAAAAATATATTCGCGATTTCTCAAAAGGAAACCAAAAAAAAATCGGAATTGTAGCCACACTTATCGGCAACCCCAGCGTAATCGTTCTCGACGAACCCTTCGCCAACCTTGATCCAACGACCCAATTCAGACTCAAAAAAATCATCAAAGACCTAGCCGACGATCCAAATGTTACCGTTTTGGTGTCTAGCCACGACCTCTTGCACACCGTCGAAGTTTCAGACAGAATCGTTGCTATGCACAAAGGCCAAATCGTAAAAGACATCATCACAAGTGAAGAAACTTTGAAAGAACTTGAAGAATTTTTTGCCGTCTAAAAATAATTTTTTTTATAAATCATAATCTTTTGGGCGTTACCCCATTGTGGCGTTTGCCCAACTTGGTTGCTGTCAAAGAGGCAAACGTTACAATGCGGGCGGGCTTTCGGCTATATCTTTTTTTGAGTCGTCAGAAAAAGACGACCCAAAAAAAGGATACCGCCTCTATCCCTAACGCAAAACAATGTCAAATAAAAGTTATTTCGAAGCAAAAAGCGTCACATCAGTTTCAGAAATTTCTTGACCACCCAAAATTATAAGCCTTTCAACCACATTCCGAAGTTCACGAATGTTGCCCGTCCAATCATACTCTTGTAAAAGTTTAATGGCCTCTGCCGAAAAATGTTTGATGGCATTGCCTTGCTCCGATGCAATTTTCTCAGCAAAAAACGAAATCAATAACGGAATATCGTCTCGTCTATCATTCAACGATGGTACTTTTATTAAAATTACTGCTAGTCTATGGTACAAATCTTCTCTAAAACGACCTTCAGCAATTTCGAGTTTCAAATCTTTGTTGGTTGCCGCCAAAACCCTGACGTTGACTTTTATGTCTTTGTCGGCACCAACGCGTGTAATCATGCTTTCTTGCAAGGCGCGCAGCACTTTGGCTTGCGCCGATAGGCTCATATCGCCAATTTCGTCCAGAAAAATCGTGCCTCCATCGGCAGCTTCAAACTTGCCTGCTCGGTCTTTTATGGCCGAGGTGAAAGCACCTTTCACGTGTCCAAAAAGCTCGCTCTCAATAAGTTCTGACGGAATTGCGGCACAGTTTACTTCAATTAACGGGTGGTCTGCTCGTTCGCTTAAGTCGTGCAGTTGGTGCGCCACTAACTCTTTTCCGGTGCCGTTTGGACCCGTTATTAAAACCCGAGCTTCAGTTTTAGCAACCTTGTCGACCATCAGCTTGATGTGGTTTATGGCATCAGAATTGCCAATCATTTCATAGTTTTTGCTGACTTTCTTTTTCAAGATTTTGTTTTCGACTACCAGTTGTTTTTTGTCGAGCGCGTTGCGCACGGTGTTCAACAGACGGTTCAAATCGGGTGGCTTCGAGATGTAGTCAAAAGCCCCAAGTCGCATGGTTTGAATGGCGGTTTCCATGTCGCCGTGGCCAGAAATCATGACCATCGGGATTTCGGGTTTTATTTTCTTGACGGCCTGGAGCAGTTCTACGCCATCCATTTTTGGCATTTTGATGTCGCACAAAACCAGGTCGTAGTCATTGGCTTTTATTTTTTCAAAACCTTGTGCGCCATCCTCCGCTTCTTCGACTTGATACCTGTCGTTTTCTTCAGACAATATTTTGGTAAGCACCCTGCGGATAGCGGCTTCGTCCTCTATGATAAGTATTTTTTGCATTTTATATTTGGGTTAGGACAAAGAAACAAAGGTGCGAAGATTTTTGGAATAATTAATTTTTGTTTTTTAAGAGAATCCTTGCGTTAGGGATAGCAGCGAAAATCCTTTTTTTGATTTTTTGCCACTCAACGGTTTGCAACTTGGCAAAAAATCAAAAAAAGATTGTAGCGAATAGCCCGCCGCGCTCGTGCGCTAGCACCGCGCGGAACGCCCGAATTGTCATCAATACTTCAACCATTTATACAATTCTTTGTAAGTCGGTTTTTTGCCATACATCAAGATTCCGATTCTGTAGATTTTGGCCGCAAACCACACTGTTGCCGTGAAGGTTGCAAACAAAATAATAAGCGAAATCAAGACTTGGTACCACGGCACGCCAAAGGGCATGCGCATCATCATGACGATGGGCGACGTAAACGGAATCATAGAGAAAACGACGGCTACTGTGCCATGCGGGTCGTTTAGCACACTAAAAAAACCAACGTAAACCGCCAACATGAGCGGCAGAATAATGGGCAGCATGAATTGTTGTGAATCGGTTTCAGAATCTACAGCCGCGCCAATTGCGGCATAAATAGAGCTGTACAGAAAATATCCACCAATAAAATACATCACGAATCCGATTAAAGTAGTAAGTAGTGGTAATTTCAAAATTTCGTTTAGATAGGTTTGAATCATTTGCATCAGTTCAGGATTTGCGCCTGCCATGGCTTGGGTTTGCAACTGCGACGTTGCGCCAAGTGGCACGCCAAAAACTGCCGATAGCACAAAAAACAATGCGCCGCCAACTATTGCCCAAATGGCAAATTGCAACAGTCCGGCTAGGGCGTTGCCGATGATTTTGCCCATCATGAGCGTGAATGGCTGCACGGAAGAGATGATGATTTCTATAATTCGGTTGGTTTTTTCTTCGATGACCGAGCGCATGACGGTGTTGCCGTAGATGATAATAAACATCATGATCAAGTAGCCAAACCCAAACCCGATGCCGATTTTCAGGGCATTTAGTCCCTTTACGGTGTTTTCGCCATTGGCTTTCTGAAGTTTTATGTCAACATTTGCCTTGGCTTTTGCTATGGTGGTGGTGTCGATTCCTATTTTCTGGAAGTTGTTGGCGGTGATTTTTTTGGCAATAACCTGCTCAACGTCGCTAGTAAAATCTAGACTAGGGCTGTCGTTAGAAATATAGGTTATTTTGGTAGACAGCGATTGCAAATCTTCAGCTTTCGGAATGCTGATGATGCCTTCAAAACTCTCGGCAAGCACGCTGTCTTTCAATGTTTTTAATGGAATGGTTGAGAAATCAATATATTTATAGGTGTCCGACGATTTAAAATCTTTTGTAAAAAAAGCCGATTCGTCGTGCACCGCTATGGTTTTTTGATCGGGTTTCATGCTTGCCAAATAGCCTACAAAAGTTGCAAAACCGAGCATGAGCAACGGACTCAAGAACGTGAGCACAATAAAAGATTTGTTGCGCACCTTGGCTATAAATTCTCTTTTTACGATAAGTTTTAGTATATTCATTTTTTCTGAGAATTAGGCGTTTTGGGTTACGTTTTGAATAAAAATATCGTTTACCATCGGGATTTTTTCGGCAAAATGTGTGACTTGTCCGTGCGAAATCAATAGTTGCAAAAGTTCGTTGGCGGTGGTATTGCCCAGACCAATTTCGAGTTTCAAATCGTTGTCCAGCGACTTGAAATTTGCTGTCGAAACCGTGCATTTTTGGGTAAGCTCGTACATTAACTTCTCGACATTGCTGCACAAAATACCTACCTGAAAAGTGTTGGTTCTGTACTCACGTTTCACGTCTTCAAGGCGACCTTCGATTAGTTTGTTCGATTTGTGAATTAAGGCAATATCATCACACAGCTCTTCAACAGATTCCATTCTGTGGGTCGAAAAAATAATGGTTGCCCCCTTTTGTTTCAATTCTAGAATTTCGTCTTTAATAATATTTGCATTCACGGGGTCAAAACCCGAAAATGGCTCGTCAAAAATCAACAATTTTGGCTGGTGCAAAACACACACCACAAACTGCACTTTCTGGGCCATTCCTTTAGACAACTCTTGAATTTTTTTGTTCCACCAACCTTGAATTTCTAGTTTATCAAACCAATAGTCCAGTTGTTTTTTGGCTTCTTTTTTAGACAAACCTTTGAGCTGCGCCAAGTAAAGGCATTGCTCGCCAACTTTCATAGATTTATAAAGTCCGCGCTCTTCGGGCAAATAGCCAATTTGTTGAACATCTGACGGTTGCAACGGCTTCCCGTCTAACAAAATTGCACCCAAATCTGGCATCGTGATTTGGTTTATGATTCGAATGAGCGAAGTTTTGCCAGCACCATTTGGTCCCAAAAGCCCATAAATACTGCCGCGAGGCACTGCAATCGAAACGTTGTTAAGTGCCGTATAGTTGCCATATTTTTTGACCACGTTTTGCACTTCAAGAATTTTGTTCATTTTCAAGATTTTTAATTGTAAAAATACAGCAATAAGACAACAAATTCAATGATATGTTACAAATTTTTAAAGATTTGTTGGGCGTTTCCCCGTTTTTGTCTCGTTCTAAAAAACGAGACAAAAACGGCGTCAGGCTCTTCGCTACAATCTTTTTTTAGTGGTTTTGTCCCGAGAATGTCTATGCTGAGCGCAGTCGAAGCACATCGAGGGACAAAACCACTAAAAAAAGGATTTTCGCTGCGATCCTTAACGCAGGGCTGCCGTTGACCGAAAAAACAATCCAATTTCTAAAATTTTTGTTTTAAAAATTGAGATTTAACAACAATTACTATATTTGTTTTTCATTATAAATTACAAATCTTTTACCATGAAAAATATTTTACTTTCGTTTTTATTGTTATCTACTATCTGTACATTCTCACAAAAAAAAGAAAAAATAAAAGGCTCTAAAGTAGTAGTCATTCAACAAAAAAAAGTACAAAATTTTTCAACCGTTGAGATTCTTAACGACATAGAAATTAGCTTAATAAAAGGCGATAAATGCGGCCTTGAGCTTGAGGCCGATGACAATTTGCAGGACGTTCTTGATTTGCGAATGAACGGCACAATGCTCATTATCTCGTTTGCAAAAGAAGTTTCAAGTTCAAAAAAATTCAATCTTCGATTGACCTATACCAGCGATTTGACGTCGATTATTGCCAAAGAAAAATCGAAAATCACGGCTCTAGAAACCGTCAAACTTGACAACATAAAATTTGTTGGACAAGACAACTCGAAACTGATGCTGAACATTGATTCAAAAAACTGCACCGTCTCCCTAAACGATAAATCAAAAACCGAATTGAACGCAAAAGCCGAAAATTTTAACCTTGATTTGTCTAAAAGTGCGCAAGTAAAAGCCTTGGTTTCTGCCGCAAATTTTAAGTGTGATTTGTATCAAGATGCAGAAGCAAAACTAGATGGCGACGTTATTAACATGAAAGTAAGACTAGACAACAATTCAAAATTTGATGGCAAAAAATTGAATGCCAAAAATGTCGAACTAACCACCGAAGCAAGCGCGGTTTGTGCCATAAACGCCGAAACATTAATAAACATTTCGGCATCGGGCAAGTCAGAAATTGAGCTATTTGGTAATGCAAAAATCGAAATTGCAAAGTTTTCGGGCACTTCAAAATTGTTGAAAAAGGAAGGGAAGAATTAGGGTTTTTTTGCAAGTACTATTTTTTACACCACCAGCGCGAGCGTTACGCTCGTGACAATAATCTTGGAATGATGCAATTTTTGATAAATGTCAGACATAGTAAACGAAAATATTAAATTGTGTGTGCTGATTGGCATGAGCCAGACCATCGAATAAGGCGTGCAAATCTGATTCGATTATAAAATTTATTTTTTTGTGAACTTGGTCCTGCGAAAGGGATAGCAGCGGCATCCTTTTTTTGTTTTTGTCCTTCGACTGCGCTCGGGATGACAAAAACAAAAAAAGATACAGCGTAAAGCCTGGTTACAGAAAGACAAAAAGCCACGTCAATCTCGTTCTCAAAACGAGATTGACTTGGCTTTTTGTTTTTCTGGAATTCGCCCAAAAAATTGTTGTTACTCTACTGAAATGCTTGCTGCAAATCTGTGAGCAAATCGTCAATGTCTTCTACGCCAACACTTAGTCTTATCAAATCATCGGTAATGCCGACTTCGGCGCGTTTTTCGGCGGGAATGC
>JBDLWE010000003.1:0-17701 GCA_039804445.1 Bacteroidota bacterium
TAAGAATTGAACTATAATCGTCAAGATTTTTTTCAAATTCTGCTGCTTTTTCGTCTACCCCAAAACCGGTGGTAACGCAAAAGCATCCAACATAATCTTGGATTCCAGAATTTTCAGGAGCAATAAAATCTGCTAGTGCAATGTTTGGTGCGCCACCAGTTTTTTGAGATTGTTGTCGTAAAGTTAAAAAAGTTGATACTTGATGGTTTATAGTTGAGGGGTGCCCCTTGACTGCACTCGGGAGGACAAGAATATCATCATCATTTATCGTATTTGCCTCTAAAATTCCATAAATGCCTTTTGCAGTAAGCCATTTTTCTGATAATAGTTGTTGCATCATTTTTTGGGCATCTTTAAAAACGATAGTTGCTTGTTCGCCAACTACTTCATCGGTCAAAATTGCAGGATATTTGCCAAACAATTCCCATGACTGAAAAAAGGGTGTCCAGTCTATAAAATCGACTAATTCTTTAAGATCAACTTCGATGGTTTTAGTGCCAATAAAATTTGGTTTATGGGGTTTGTAGTTTGTCCAATCAAGTTTTAATTTATTTTTTCGAGCATCTTCAATTGACAAATAATTTTTATCTCGACTTCGACCTAAATAGTCTTCTCGAAGTTTTTCATATTCTTTCTTTATCGTTTGTTTGTAAGCAGTATTTCCAACTTTTTGCATCAAGTTGCTTGCGCCAGCAACTGCTTTTGAGGCATCGGTGGTGTGCAAAACCGTAAACGGATATTCGGGTGCAATCTTCACGGCTGTGTGTGCTCGAGACGTTGTTGCGCCGCCAACCATGAGCGGAATAGTCATTTTGTGGCGGTGCATTTCTTTAGCGAGATATACCATTTCATCTAATGAAGGCGTTATCAATCCAGATAGGGCAATAATATCGACGTTATGTTTAATTGCTTCGGCAATAATTTTTTCGGGTGGCACCATGACCCCTAGATCTATCATTTCAAAATTGTTACATGACATTACTACAGATACTATATTTTTTCCAATATCATGGACATCACCTTTTACGGTGGCAATTAAAATTTTTCCATTAGAAGACGATGTCGTCGAATCTTTTTCAAATTCTATATAAGGTAACAATTTTGCGACCGCTTTTTTCATAACTCTTGCCGACTTTACTACCTGCGGCAAAAACATTTTTCCGGAACCAAACAAATCGCCAACCACCGCCATGCCTGCCATGAGATGAATTTCTATAACGTCTATCGCTTTTGCTGAATTTAAACGTGCATCTTCAACGTCATCTTCAATAAATTCATCAATTCCTTTTACTAAAGAATGGATTAATCTTTCTTGAAATGAATCCGTACGCCACGCCATTACTTCTTTTTCAGTAACTTTTTTGTCTCCCAAAAAACTTTCTGCTAAATCTAACAATCTTTCCGTCGCATCATCTTTTCTATTCAGCAAAACATCTTCAACATGTTCGAGCAGCGTTTTATCTATTTCGTCATAAATTTCTAGCATTTCGGGATTTACGATTCCCATGGTCATTCCATTTTTTATGGCATGATACAAAAATGCCGAGTGCATGGCCTCACGTACTTTGTCATTGCCCCGAAACGAAAACGATACGTTGCTTATACCACCAGAAACTCCTGCGTAAGGCAAGTTTTGTTTGATCCATTTTGTGGCATTAAAGAAGTCTAGTGCATTTAGTTTATGCTCGTCCATACCTGTGGCTACCGGAAAAACATTTGGGTCAAAAATAATATCTTGTGGCGCAAAACCTACTTTATCGACTAGAATGTCATAACTGCGTTTGCAAATTTCGATGCGACGGTCATAATTATCGGCTTGCCCGTTTTCGTCAAATGCCATAACTATTACAGCGGCGCCATATCTTTTTACTAATTTGGCATGATGAATAAATGCTGTTTCGCCTTCTTTCAAAGATATTGAATTCACAACCGGTTTGCCCTGAACAACTTTCAGGCCTGCTTCGATAATTTCCCATTTAGACGAATCTATCATTATGGGTACACGGCAAATATCTGGTTCGGCAGCAATTAGATTCAAAAATTTGGTCATTGCATAAACGCCATCCAACATGCCTTCGTCCATGTTGATGTCTATGATTTGCGCGCCGCCTTCGACTTGCTCACGAGCAATAGAAAGGGCTTCGTCGTACTTCTCTTCTTTTATTAATCTAAGAAATTTGCGTGAACCCGTAACATTGGTGCGCTCTCCAACATTCACAAAATTGGTTTCGGGAGTTATGGTTAATGGTTCTAGACCAGAGAGTTGTAGGTAGTTGTTGGTTGATGATTGGTAGGTTTTGGTTGATGGTTTTTGGTTGATAGTTGGTGGTTTTTGTTGTTGGATATCGAAGGTTTTAAAATTTTTCATAGTAGTTTTTTATAATAATTTATGAAACCGTTTAATAATTTTTTGCAAATCAAAATTTGATCTAAAATCATTTTAAATTTTTGTTCAGTCAAATAATTTTGGTCAAGAGAAATGTAGCATTGGGTTTCTAGTTCAAAAAGAGAACCTCTCGAAATATATAGAAATCGTTTTGTGTCTTTTGCTGTTTGCCTTCCAATTCCCTCCGCAATATTTGAAGGAACTGATACTGCGCTTCGTCTCATTTGATTTGTCAAAGAAAATAATTCATCTTTTGGAAACGTTTTTGAATAATTATAAATTATAGTAGCTAATCTTCGTGATTCTATCCAGACTTCCAATTGTGTGTATTCCATTTTTTTGGTTTCTTAATTATAGTTTATTGTTAATGGTTTGTGGTTATTGGTTTTTAGTTTTTGGTTAATGGTTGAAAGTTATTAGTAGATGGATATTGGCCAATGGTTTTTAATTGATAGTTTTTAGTTTGTATTTAGTAAATTATTAATTTTAAAAGTAAAATTAAAAATCCTTAACTTATGAAATGCTTGATAATTCGTATGAATTAAACAACTAATTGAAAACAGCAGCTAGCGACCAACAACTACAAACCATAAACTATCAACCAATAACCCATCAGCTACAAACCGTTAACCTATTTTTAAACTCGGCTGCTACCTCAGCAATTAACCGAATATGCTCGGGTGTTGTGCCACAGCAACCACCAATAATATTTACTAGATTATCTTGCAAATATTCTCGAATCAAAACCTGCATCTCTTCGGGTGTTTGGTCATACTGCCCAAAAGCGTTGGGTAAACCTGCATTTGGATGTGCCGATATATTTAAGTTGGTGTTCATGCCCAATCGTTTGAGGTATGGTTGCAGTTGGTCTGCACCCATGGCACAATTAAATCCTACTGACAGTAACGGAATGTGCGAAATAGAAATCAAAAAAGCCTCAACGGTTTGACCAGAAAGTGTGCGACCAGAAGCATCGGTTATGGTGCCTGAAACCATGACCGGAATATCGATATTGCGTGCTTCTTTGACTTCTTCGATGGCAAAAAGTGCTGCTTTGGCATTGAGGGTGTCAAAAATTGTTTCGACCAACAAAACATCGCAACCGCCGTCGATTAATGCTTCGGCTTGTTGTTTATAGGCAATGCGCAAATCGTCGAATGTTACTGCGCGATATCCTGGGTCGTTTACGTCGGGGCTCATAGAGGCTGTGCGGTTAGTTGGGCCTATTGCTCCTGCTACAAAGCGAGGTTTTTCTGGGTTTTGAGCTATAAATTCATTTGCAACTTCGCGGGCTATTTTGGCAGACTCAAAGTTAAGTTCATAGACCAGATCTTCGAGATGATAGTCTGCCATGCCTATGGTTGTAGCCGAAAATGTGTTGGTTTCGACAATATCTGCGCCTGCCTGAAAGTATTGTCTGTGAACTTCTTTTACGGCTTCGGGCTGTGTGATTGACAATAGGTCGTTGTTGCCCTTTAGCGGATGTGCAAAATTTTTGAAACGTTCGCCACGAAAATCTTGTTCAGAAAAGTTGTACCGCTGAAGCATTGTGCCCATAGCACCGTCTAGCACAAGGATTCTTTTTTTTATTTCGTCCCTAATAGTTGTTTGTTGTCGGTTGATGGTTGTGAGTTTTGCCATTATTAAAATAAATTTATACGCCAAAAGAATTTTGTTTGAAACGTGCTGTGTTTTAGCCCTGACCGACGCAGAAATCCTTGTTTTGGGAAACCGATTTTTTTCTTGGCAAAAAAGAACGACCAACGGAAGTTCCTTTTTTTGGTTAGAAAAAAACGGTTTCCCAAAACAAGATTGTCGCAAAGGGCAGGAATTGCTTCAAAAAAAAATAAAAATGTTATAAAGAAAGTATCGAGAAAAAATTCTCTTGGGTTATCTGTTCTCGTTTTTGTGAACGAAATAGAATGTAGCACCTTTCAAGGTTTGGAGGTTGCTAAGCTGTCGTTGGGTCTAATCCCTCGAGCTTTCGTGATAACAAATCAATATTTTTAAGAACAATGCAAAGTAAAGATTTGAAAAGGAGAAAAACAAATTTCGTTAAAATATTTTTTTGTTCAAAATAACCTATTTACATTTGCATATAACTTTTGAGGATAAATTTGAACTGATTGCAACCTCGTTAAAAAAATGCTAAAGCAGGAATTTTCCTTCGTAGCATTTTGCAATTTTGTTTTTCAAATTTATTTTTTCTATAAAATTTAAAACATTAATACAATCAAAATGGCTTATTTATTTACATCAGAATCAGTTAGTGAGGGGCATCCAGACAAAATTGCAGATCAAATTTCGGACGCCTTAATCGATAATTTTTTGGCTTTTGACAAAGATTCTAAAGTTGCATGCGAAACCTTGGTAACGACTGGACAAGTAATTTTAGCAGGCGAAGTAAAATCTAACACTTATCTTGATGTTCAAAGTATTGCAAGAGAGGTGATTAGAAAAATTGGCTACACCAAAAGCGAATATATGTTTGAGGCCAATGGATGCGGCATTCTGTCTGCAATTCACGAGCAATCACAAGATATCAATCAGGGTGTTGACCGCGCAAGCAAAGAGGAGCAAGGCGCGGGCGACCAAGGCATGATGTTCGGATATGCCACCAATGAAACCGAAAACTATATGCCATTGGCACTTGATTTGTCTCACGCATTGTTAAAAGAACTAGCAGTTTTGAGGCGAGAAAATAATGAAATCAAATATTTGAGACCCGATGCAAAATCGCAAGTTACCCTGGAATATTCTGACGATAACAAGCCACAACGCATTGATGCTATTGTAATTTCGACGCAACACGACGATTTTGATAACGAAATTCCGATGCTGTCTAAAATAAAATCTGATTTGCTTTCGATTTTAATTCCAAGAATAAAATCAAAATATCCGCAGTACCTTCATTTGTTTAATGACAATATAAAATATCATATTAATCCCACTGGAAAATTCGTAATTGGTGGGCCACACGGCGATACAGGACTTACTGGCCGAAAAATTATTGTCGATACCTACGGTGGAAAAGGTGCACATGGCGGCGGCGCATTTTCGGGTAAAGATCCTAGCAAAGTTGACAGAAGTGGGGCTTATGCCACCAGACATATCGCTAAAAACCTAGTGGCAGCAGGTCTTGCCGATGAGGTTTTGGTGCAGGTATCGTACGCAATTGGCGTCGCCGAGCCAACGTCGATAGATGTTAAAACATACGGAACCAGTAAAATTGATCTATCTGACGGCGAAATAAGCAAAAAAGTAGCTGCTATTTTTGATATGCGTCCTTATTTTATAGAACAACGATTGAAATTGAGAAACCCGATATATTCAGAAACAGCTGCTTATGGCCATATGGGCAGAACGCCAGAAACGGTCACAAAAACGTTTAATGCACCCGGCGGATTGACTACTACCGTTGAGGTGGAACTTTTTACTTGGGAAAAACTTGATTATGTACATGAAGTTAAAGTCGCGTTCGGGTTGTAAGTAGTCAATACGATTAAATATAATTAAATATAATTTAAAAAAAACCTCACAATCATTTGACTGTGAGGTTTCTTTGCTAAAATCTGCAGTTTATTTTACCCTAAAAGTCACTCGTCTTACAAGTTTTCTTGCATTTTCTGAATCTATATCTACTGATTGGTCTTCGCCAGCCGCAATAACATTAAGTCTTGCTGCATCAACATTTGCTTTTAGCAAGGTGTTTTTTATGCTTGTTGCTCTCGCATTTGATAGTTTATCATTATATGCTGTTCTTCCGATTTCGTCGGCATGACCATAAATATCTATAGATGCGTTTGGATTATTGCGCAAATACGTGAGCATAAAATCGATTCCTTCAGTAGAAACGTTGGTTGGTTCAGACTTATTAAAATCAAAATAAACCGCAATGTAGCCACCGTTTATAAAGCTTTTTACAAGTTCGTTATTCGACGCCGTAGCAGCTGTAGTTGCACCAGTGTTACTATTATTGTTTGTTATAAATGTTTCCACATCATCGGCAATTCCATTGTTGTTTTTATCTTGCAATCTTCCTTTAGTATCTACCATGCTACCCTGTGGCGTGTTTGGCTCTTCGTCAAGATAATCAGCAACCCCATCTTTATCGGTATCTAACATTTTGTTTTCGATTGCCATAAAACGTGCATCAATTGCATCAAATCGATCATCGTTTTCAATAACCCAGTCTGCATGTTTTTTGTTTTTACCTAAATAGATTGCTAATCCTATCGTACCCGTAAAAAGTTGTCCGCTAAAACCACGAACATCTGTGGGTGTATTTCCATCAAAAGAAATGTTTTGACGTGCATGCGTGATTCCAGAAAAATCTGCAGTAAGTGCAATTCTGTTTGTCAATTTTATTTGTGCCGTTACTCCAGCCATAAAATTGCCCATTCTGTCTTTTACATATGTTGGATCTGTACGTTCCAAAAATGAAAGCCCAAAGCCTGCATGTCCTAGTAGCCCAATAGTTTTTGTCCAAGTTTCAAAATTCATGATTCGACCCAAGTTAGCCACACCCTGCAAGTCAACTCTATAATATTTACTATCAAAATTTACAGAGTTGCTGTTGCCCGTAAAACTACTGAAGCCAAAATCGGTTTTAAGACCAAACTTGTTGTTAAACATGTAGCGAACACCTGCCTCTGCTGAAAATGGACTCATCAATGTAGTTGTGTAGCCAGCAGACATTGGTCGCGCAGGCTTGTTTAAACCACCAGCAATTTCAAAAGACCATTTGTTAAAGTCTGTTGTTGGCGCGTCGACAGTTTCAATTTGTGCGAGAGCAAAATTTAAAGAAAGCACCGTTAATGCTGTAAAGAAGATTTTTTTCATTGTTTTAAAATTTTATATTTTTGCAAATCTAGCTTCACTTAAGCCATTTAAAATCTTAAACCAAAAATTATGAAACTAATAATTTTTATTGTGCAAGCAGGGCTTTACGTCAGAAAATAAAATTAAAAGTACCAACGGTTTTAATCCTGAATTCAATTCTATAAAAATTAAATTCGTTTTGAGGAATTTAGAATAATGAAATCTACCTTAAAATATTACAAAAATTAATTGACGTTTAATTCGTTATTAATATTAATTTTGTTGCCACCAAAAAAAATTAAATGATCTGGGAACAACTTCTTTCGCTGCGCCGTTTTGGCGACAATTCTAAAAGGCTACGTATCGAACAAGACGAAACGCGACTTGGTTTTGAAGTCGATTTTGATAGGATAATTTTTTCATCGGCCTTCAGAAGTTTGCAAGACAAAACGCAAGTTATTCCGCTGTCAAAAATCGATTTTGTGCATACTAGATTAACACATAGTCTAGAAGTTTCAGTAGTAGGACGATCTTTAGGAAGGTTGGTAGGCAAAAAAATTCTTGAAAAATATCCTCATTTAAGCAACATTCATGGATACCAATCAAACGATTTTGGAGCTATAGTGGCGGCAGCATCTTTGGCACACGACATTGGTAATCCACCGTTTGGACATTCTGGCGAAAAAGCAATTGGCGAATTTTTTTCTAGCGGAAATGGCAAACGTTTTCAAAATGAATTGACCGCAAAACAGTGGCAGGACCTTGTAGATTTTGAAGGAAACGCAAATGGTTTTTCTGTGCTTTCTGCAAACAGAAAAGGTGTTATGGGTGGCATCAGGCTTACTTATGCCGTTTTAGGTGCTTTTATGAAATATCCTAAAGAAAGTTTGCCAAAAAAACCAACGCAAAATATTGCCGACAAAAAATATGGTTTTTTTCAATCAGATAAAAATTCGTTTCAAGAAATAGCTGTTGAGTTAGGCTTGATAACTAATAAAAATAAAGACGATATTGGTTTTGAACGCCATCCGTTGGCCTATTTGGTTGAAGCTGCCGATGATATTTGCTATACAATTATAGATTTTGAAGACGGTATGAATCTTGGTTTGATTGCTGAAGATTTTGCTCTTGAAAATCTAATCAAACTTGTAAAAAACAATATCAATACCAAAAAATATAACGAACTCTCAACCAAAGAAGATCGAATAAGTTATCTACGCGCCATAGCAATAGGCAATTTAATAAACGATGCCGTGCGAATTTTTATAGAAAATGAAAGCCTAATATTGTCAGGTAATTTTCCGATTTCATTAATGGAAAAAAGCATTTACAAAGCGCAAATGCAAGATATTATTGACCTGAGCATTAAAAAAATATATCAAAGTAGAGAAGTAATCGAAAAAGAAATTGTAGGCTACCAAATCATTCAAACATTGTTAGATAAATTTATCACGGCTTATAACAACAAATTTGAAGGTACAGAAACCAACTACGATAAATTATTGTTACAAACCCTGCCCGAAAAATTTCTTGAAGAAAAAGAAACATTATACGAACGACTTTTGCACATTTGCCAGTATGTTTCGTTACTAACCGACGGAAATGCGTTGAAACTTTATGATTTGATAAATGGTCGAAAGCCATAATTTGTGAGCAAAAGGCGGTCAGCCTATAGCTTACAGCCTATCGCCAAAAGATTTCTATCCTACTAGTTGCGAATACAGTTGCTTGTTGTCATTTAAATAAGTAAATTCAAAACCAAATTCAATCATTTTTTCTTGAATAGGTTCGACGTCAATTTTGTTTTTTAGTTCTAAACCAACCACAACAGCGCCCTTTTCGCGACTATTTTTTTTTGTGAATTGAAAATAGGTAATGTCATCGTCATCGCCCAAAATGTTGTTTACAAATTCTTTTAGCGCGCCCGGTCGCTGCGGAAACTGAATCATAAAATAATGTTTCAACCCTTCGTATAACAGCGATCGTTCTTTTATTTCTTCGGTACGCTCAATGTCGTTGTTGCTGCCTGAAAGAATGCAAACTACCTTTTTATTTTTTATTTTATCTGCATAAAAATCTAATGCTGCAATAGCCAATGCGCCTGCGGGCTCAACCACCATTGCCTCTTCGTTATATAATTTCAAAATTGTGGTGCATACTTTTCCCTCGGGAACTAGAATAATGTCGTCAAGATTTTCTCGACAAATTTCAAAATTCAGGTCGCCTACTTTTTTGACTGCCGCGCCGTCTACAAACTTGTCAATGCTTTCGAGTTTTGTGTTACAGCCATTTTCGATAGAAGTTTTCATAGACGGTGCACCTTGAGGCTCTACGCCAATGATTTTGGTTTTTGGACTTAACATTTTAAACACCGTCGAAAGTCCTGCCGACAATCCGCCGCCGCCAATGGGCACAAAGACGTAGTCTATAAAATTTTTGTGTGCGTCAAGAATTTCTAAACCAACCGTGCCTTGACCTGCAATAACTTTAATGTCGTCGAAAGGTGGAATCAAAATTGCGCCATTCTCATGTGAGTCCAAAACTGCAGCGGCATAGGCATCGTCAAAAGTGTCGCCTATTAAAACAATGTTTACAAACGATTTGCCAAACAATTGTACTTGTTTTATTTTTTGTTTTGGGGTGGTTTTTGGCATATAGATTTTGCCAAATATTTGTAATAAGTTGCACGAATAGGCAACACCTTGGGCATGATTTCCTGCCGATGCGCAAACCACACCGCACTGTTTTTGGGTGGCAGACAAAGTGCTTATTTTGTTGTAAGCACCCCGAATTTTGTAAGAGCGAACGACATTCATGTCTTCACGCTTGAGCAAAATTGTTGCGCCGAACTCTTCTGATAAGTTCAGGTTTTCGAGCAGTGGTGTGGTAGGCACAACGCCTGAGAGTTGTTTTTGAGCAGAAAGTATTTCGTTAAAAACGTTCATAGTTAGTCATTGCGGGGCACGAAGCAATCTGCCTTGTACTGAGTTAATTTTATGTAAATTATTACAATTTTTTAGCAACGTCAATTTGCGTTAGAGTAGTAGCGGAGCTCTTTTTGAAAAAGGCTTTTTTTGCCTTTTTCAAAAAAGCGGGAGCGGATGCCCGACCCCGTCATTGCGAGGTCACGAAGCAATCTCGGGGGAACGCCCAAATAAAACTGCTTACTCTATAATTTTTTTCATTGCGGTCATCGCTGCTCTCAATTCTGCACCTATTCTTTCGATTTCGTGGTTTCTGATTTTAGCATTGATTTGCACCAATTCAAAATTGTCAATATGCGAATTTGCGGTTGCATTGTAATTTTTGCCAATTAAATTGGTAGACACTTTTGTCATAAAATCTGTAAGGAGCGGTTTGCAAGCGTGGTCAAACAAATAGCAGCCATATTCGGCAGTGTCAGAAATTACACGATTCATTTCAAACAGTTTTTTGCGTGCTATAGTGTTGGCTATCAGTGGCGTTTCGTGCAAAGATTCGTAGTATGCAGATTCGGCTTTTATGCCTGCCGATACCATGGTTTCGTATGCTAGTTCCACTCCCGATTTCACAAAAGCAACCATCAATGTTGCATTATCAAAATATTCTTGTTCAGAAATTTCTTGTGTTCCTGCCGCGGTTTTTTCAAAAGTAGCCTCACCAGTAGCTTGCCGCCAAGTCAATAGGTTTTTGTCACCATTTGCCCAATCTTCCATCATGGTTGTCGAGAAATGCCCTGACAAAATATCGTCCATGTGTTTTTGAAACAGCGGTTTCATAGTAGTTTTCAGGTCTTCAGAAAGTTTGAAGGCTTCGATTTTTGCGGTATTGCTCAACCTGTCCATCATGTTGGTAATGCCGCCAATTTTGAGGGCTTCGGTTATTACTTCCCAGCCATATTGCACTAGTTTTGAGGCATATCCGGCATCTATTCCTGACGCTACCATTTTGTCGAAACTCAAAATCGAACCAGTTTGCAACAGTCCACAAAGTATGGTTTGCTCGCCCATCAAATCTGATTTTACTTCAGCAACAAAACTCGACAGAAGCACGCCTGCACGATCGCCGCCGGTGCCTACGCAATAGGCTTTTGCAATAGCAAGCCCATCACCACGCGGGTCATTGTCTGCGTGCACTGCAATGAGTGTTGGTACACCAAAACCACGCAAATACTCGGCTCGAACTTCAGATGCTGGCGATTTTGGGGCAATCATAACAACGGTAATATCTTCACGAATTTTTGTGCCTTCTTCTACAATATTAAAACCATGGGAGTATGAAAGGCAGGAGCCGTGTTTCATCAATGGTACAATTTTTTGAACAACGCTAGTATGTTGTTTGTCGGGCGCTAGGTTTGAAACCAAATCGGCCGTAGGTATAATGTCTTCAAAAGTGCCTACATCAAAACCGTTTTCGGTGGCGTTAATAAACGAGGCTCGTTTGCCTTCTATAGCTTCTTTGCGCAGTGCATATGCCACATGAAGTCCGCTGTCACGCAGGTTTTGACCTTGGGCAAGACCCTGTGCACCGCAACCAATGATTACTATTTTTTTGCCAACAAGTTTTGAAACACCGTTTGCAAATTCTGAATTTTGCATAAAATCGCATTTGCCAAGTTCTTGAACTTTTAGTCTGTGTGGCAACGAATTGAAATAATTTGACATTTTTTATGGTTATTGCGAGGTACGAAGCAATCTGCTGTCTGATTCCTCAATTAATTTATATTTTTTCTTTTTTTTTTGGAGCAGAAATTCCGTTTTAAACGGCAGTATTCCCGCTATCATTCCAATCTTTTTTAAATTGTCAAGCCCTTCGACTGCGCTCAGGGAGACAATTTAAAAAAGGATTTTCCCTTCACCCGAGCCTGCAAGTGCGAATTGGCGAAGCAATCGGGGCTATTCGACAAGTTTTTAATTCATAACAACAATTTGCAATGCTTGAATTTGAAATAAATTTGATAAGTGTAGCTCGCTCCCCCTCCTTCGGAGGGGGCTGGGGGGGGCTCTTACATTTCGAAAATCATACTTTTTAAATCTAAAAATTCATTATTAATTGGTCGTTTTGTCGGATCGTTTTCTTCCATTTTCAAAACCTTTTTGTGTATGCCCTCGTTCGCTTTGATAATAGCAATTCTTGCACTTTTTACAAATTCTATAAGTCCAAATTTGGACAGTTCGGTCAATAAATTATTGATCTCATCGTCTTGCCCTGTGGTTTCAAAAACGGTATAATCTTCTCTAATGACTACGGCCCGACCGCCAAATTCGCGCAACAATCTTTCGACTTTTACATCCTTCATTATCACGGCAGTAGGCACTTTGTAAAGTGCCATTTGTTGCCAAATTATTTCGTCATTGGTATTAAAAAAAACTTTAAAAACGTCTATCAGTTTTTCAAGTTGTTTCACGAGATTTTTGACCACAGCTTCGGTTTCTAAAACCACAATTGTAAACCTGTAAATACCAGCAATTTCGCTTGGCGACGAGTTCATGCTCTCGAGATTTATTTTTCGGCGCGAAAACATAATCGCAATTTTGTTGATCAAACCAACTTGGTTCTCGGTGTATATTGTAAGTGTATATTCTGCTTTCATGAGCCCACCCCTAACCCCTCCCAAGGGGAGGGGGATTTTTCACGGGAACATTTTTTTGTTAATATTTTATTTTCTGAAAATCAACTTTCGGCGTTAAAAGCCCCTTCCGTTGCGGGGGAGGTTGGTTAGGAATCATATCTCCTCTTTGCTCATCACTATCTCGGCAACTCCTTTGCCCTGCGGTACCATCGGAAAAACGTTGTCTTCGTGGATAACTGCGACTTCTAACAAAAACGATTTCGGACTGTTTAACATTTCTTTTAGACTAGACTTCAGGTATTGTCTTTTTGAGACTTGTTTGCCATCAATGCCATAGGCTGCTGCAACTGCCGCAAAGTTTGGACTTTTGATATCTGTAAATGAATATCGTTTTTCATGAAACAATTCTTGCCATTGTCGCACCATTCCCAAGAAACTATTATTTAAAATGAGTATTTTTACGTTTGGTTGAAACTGCATTATTGTGCCAAGTTCTTGCAAATTCATTTGTGCGCCACCATCGCCCATAATCGCGATGACTTGTCGGTCGGGTGCGCCATATTTTGCGCCAATTGCGGTTGGCAACGCAAAACCCATTGTGCCAAGTCCGCCGCTTGTGATGTTGCTGCGGGTCAGGTTTTGCTGGGTATATCTGCACGCAACCATTTGGTGTTGACCCACGTCGGTAACAATTACGGCATCGCCACCTGTTAGTTCGTTGAGCAGTTTCATGACTTCTCCCATTGTCAAGCCTTCGCTCGTTGGGTTAAGTTCTGGGTAGATAAGTTTTTCGGTTTCGATTTTCATGCGGTCATGAAATTCTTTAAACCATTCTGGATGCGATTTTTTTTCGATCAAATCCGTCAAAAGTGGTAATGTTTCTTTGCAATCGCCCCAAACAGAAACGGTTGTTTGCACGTTTTTGTCAATTTCGGCAGGGTCAATATCTAAATGAATGACCTTGGCTTGTTTGGCATATTTGTCTAAACGGCCAGTTACGCGGTCATCAAAGCGCATTCCGATAGCAATTAAAACGTCACATTGATTGGTCAAATAGTTTGGGCCAAAATTTCCGTGCATACCAAGCATGCCAACGCCTAGCGGGTGGTCTGTTGGAATAGCACTCATGCCCATGATTGTCCAAGCGGCAGGAATACCTGATTTTTCTAGGAACGTTAAAAATTCATTTTCGGCATTGCCTAAAATTATGCCTTGCCCAAAAACGATAAATGGTTTTTTGGCTTGGTTTATTAGTTGTGCGGCCTGCGCTATATATTCATGTCTTACAATTGGTTTTGGGCGGTAACTTCTGATGTGGATGCAAGGCCGATATCCTTTATAATCAAAGATTTGCATCTGTGCATTTTTGGTGATGTCAATCAAAACGGGACCTGGTCGACCAGATTTTGCTATATAAAATGCTTTGGCAAGAATTTCGGGAATTTCGGTGGCATCGGTTATTTGGTAATTCCATTTGGTAATTGGAGATGTGATGTTGATGATGTCGGTTTCTTGAAATGCGTCTGTGCCTAACAGATGTGCAAAAACTTGCCCTGTGATGCAAACTACTGGCGTAGAATCTATCATGGCATCGGCAAGGCCAGTGACAAGATTTGTTGCGCCTGGGCCAGACGTTGCGAATACCATTCCGGTTTTGCCAGATACTCTTGCATAGCCTTGCGCCGCATGAATTGCACCTTGCTCGTGACGAACCAAAATGTGTTTTAGGCGGTCGTTATAGTCGAATAAAGCATCATAAATTGGCATGATGGCTCCACCTGGATACCCAAAAACGGTATCAACCCCTTCTGAGAGTAGGGCATCGATGACTGCGAGAGAGCCAGAGGCCTGATCAACCCCAAGCCCCCTAACCCCCAGAGGGGGGATTGTAACACTGTTGATAATGTTGTCGGATAAATTTTGTTCGGGCATTATTTGTAAATCATTCATATTCTGAAGATTAAATTATTTTTTTGTATTTGTAGATATTTTCTTTGCTTTAATTTTTTTTTGTTTTGATGCTTGCAAAAATGGTCAACGGTTGCACCAGCGTTAGGTGTTGAGCAGAAATCCTGTCATTGCGAGAAACGAAGCAATCTTGTCAAAAGATTGCTTCGTTTCTCGCAATGACAGATTGGGAGCGGAACACCGGCGCTCGCCGCCGCGGCGGCCGCGCAACGCCAAAAAAAGAATACTTTTTTAGGCCTACTCATCGGTCACACAACCGTCGCTAGCGTCTTTTACTAGTCGAGCATATTTGTATAAAACTCCTGTTTTTACTTTCAATTGTGGGTGTATAAATGCATTTTGTCTGTTTGTTAGTTCTACGTTAGAAATCATTAACTCGATGCGGTTTTGCGACACGTCAATTTCTATAATATCGCCGTTGTTTACTAGGGCTATTGTGCCTCCGTCAAAGGCTTCGGGGGTGATGTGACCCACCACAAAACCGTGGGTTCCGCCACTAAAACGGCCGTCGGTGATCAGGGCAACACTTTTGCCGAGTCCTGCACCAATTATTGCTGATGTTGGTTTGAGCATTTCGGGCATTCCTGGACCACCTTTTGGGCCAACGTATCTAATGACAACCACGTCGCCTGCTACGATTTTTTTGTCGGTTATGCCTTGTATTAGTTCTTTTTCGCCATCAAAAACTTTGGCTGGACCTGTGAATTTTTCGCCTTCTTTACCTGTTATTTTTGCCACCGATCCTTTTTCGGCTAGGTTGCCGTACAGAATTTGAATGTGTCCCGTTGCTTTTATTGGCTTTTCGATAGGTCGGATAATATTCTGAGTGTCAAAATCGATATCAACAATGTTTTCAAGATTTTCTGCCAACGTTTTTCCGGTAACGGTCATGCAGTTTCCGTGAAGCATGCCGCATTTCAAAAGGTATTTTAAAACCATAGGCACACCACCTTTTTCGTGAAGATTTTGCATGAGGTAGTTTCCGCCTGGTTTGAAATCGGCAATCAAAGGTGTTTTATTAGAAACGCGTTGAAAATCGTCTTGAGTGATTTTGATGCCCACGCTTTTTGCCATGGCGATAATGTGCAAAACAGCATTAGTGCTACCACCGAGGGCAATGAGGGTTGTAATGGCATTTTCAAAAGCATCGAAAGTCATGATGTCTTTGGCACAGATGTTTTTCTCTAATAATATTTTTATGTATTTGCTAACCGATTCACATTCTGCTATTTTTTCGTGACTTATTGCTGGATTCGAGCTTGAGTAGGGCAGGCTCATGCCGAGGGCTTCGATAGCGATTGCCATGGTGTTGGCGGTGTACATGCCGCCACACGCTCCTGCGCCCGGACAACTGTTTTTAATAATTCCTTTAAAATCTTCGTCAGAAATTGTACCCGCTATTTTTTCGCCAAGTGCTTCAAATGCCGAAACGATATTCAGGTCTTTGTCTTGATATTTTCCGGGTGCAATAGTACCGCCATAAACCATGATTGATGGTCGGTTGAGACGTCCCATGGCAATGATTGCGCCGGGCATATTTTTGTCGCAGCCTGGCACGGCAACCACGGCATCATAAAAATGACCATCGACCACGCTTTCTATAGAATCGGCAATAATTTCGCGACTAACAAGCGAATATCGCATGCCATCTGTGCCGTTTGTGATGCCGTCTGAAATGCCGATTGTGTTAAAAATAAGCCCAACCATATTGTTTTGGTTCACTTCTTTTTTGATGAGGGCAGACAAATGGTTGAGGTGCATGTTACAAGTATTGCCATCATAACCCATGCTGGCAATGCCCACAAAAGGTTGCGCTAGTTGCTTGTCTGTCAGTCCGATGCCGTATAGCATGGCTTGCGCGGCGGGCTGCGTTGGGTCTTGGGTTACGGTTTTTGAATGTCGGTTGAGTTCCATTTTTATAGCGAAATATATTGTTGTTCGAGCACCAGATTTTTATAAGCAGTTTGAATTTTCTTGCCAATAGTATCGTTCCAATTTTTAGCGAAAGCGATGTTTTCTAAAGATTTTATGCCAATAATTTCTGCTGCTGTACCACAATAGAATGCACCATCGCAAGTTGCCAAATCTTGGGGTAGGTATTTGCCTTGAACGACTTCAACATTAAATTCTTGACAGAGCTCTAAAACGGTTGCACGTGTAATTCCGGGTAGGATATTGCCAGTTTCAGGTGTGTAAAGTTTGCCGTTTTTTTCAAAAAACAGATTTGCACCAGGACCTTCGGCCAAGAAACCTTCGGTGTCTAGCAGCAATGCTTCGTCAAAGCCTTTGTCTTTTGCTTCGGTGGCGGCGAGTATCGAGTTGATGTAATGTCCGCAGACTTTGGCTTCTATTTTTGTGGATTTTGGATGTGGTCGTGCAAACGATGAGATTGTAATATTTAATAAATTATCGCCAAGATATGCACCCCATTCCCAGGCACAAATCATCAGGTTTACTTGATTTGGTCGGGTCAAACTCATGTTTGGACTGCAGTAAACTAGCGGACGAACGTAGGCATTTGTAAAATTGTTTTTATCTAGAAGTTCGTATGTTTTTGAAATCAACTCATCAATATCAAAACTGAAAGGAATATTGATAAGTTCGCACGAATTTTTTAGTCTGTTGTAATGTTCTTTGGCCTTAAAAATTTTTGTGCCGTTTTGGGTTTCGTAGGCGCGAATGCCTTCGAAAACGCCATAGCCATAATGCAAAGTTTGACTATATAAGTCGGTGGTCGCATCGGTGGCCTTTACAAAATTGTTGTTCAGATAAAGAATGGTTTGCTCGTTGTAGTACATTTTATATAGACTGTTTTAAAAAAAAACCTTCTCGATTTTGAGAAGGTTTTGAGTTGATATGATACACAAAAATTTCTCGTCAATGCAAGTTGATAATAATGACTACATTGACTATAAGATTTTGCATTTTATAAATTTAATGTTTAATTCTGTGGCAAATATATAGCTAAAAATTAA
>JBDLWE010000004.1:0-2696 GCA_039804445.1 Bacteroidota bacterium
AGAAAAATCTACATCAATAACATCATGCAAGTATTCGGAACCAAAACAATTTTTTTGGAAATATTTATCAGCAATCAAGGTTTTCTGCTCGTTATGGGCTTGTTTGACTCTCACCCAAACAGGCTTAGGCGTTGGAACTTCCCAGATTTGCAAAAAACGGCTTGCTACATATTCCCTAACTAATGCGCTTGTTTCCCTGTCTGCATACTTACAAATATATTGTTTAAAATCATTGCACAAAACTAAAACAGGCGCGGAACCAAGTGTTTTGTAATAGGTTTGAATTGGGGCGATAGAATGAAGGGTGTGCATATTGTTTTAACAGATTTTGGGCGTTTGCGTCAAGCATTTTTCAGGAAAACTTCAGGTTGTCAGTGTTAATATGGAGGTTTTGAAGGCGTTTGAAAGTAAATGGTTTAAAATTAGAATCCATTTTTTTAAATAAATTTTCAAAACTATTTTCAAAATTATGATTTTTTATCAAATTACTTATGTCGTCTATTTTTAAAATAATAGCCTTTTTATCAAAATTTGTATCAACAGCCTTTTTCAAAATGATATTTTGAACCTCATGTCCAAATGAAATGAACCAATTTTTTCCATTTAAAATTTTAGAATTTTCTAATGAAAATATTTTTATTTCTAATTCATGATTCAACCAATTTGCCCACAAAGCTTGTTGTCTAAAAATATCTGTATCTATCAGTCTGAATAATGAACTTTCTTTATTAGAAAGAGATTCAAAAATACCCTCAGTAATATTTGTATAATTAAACCAATCATTGCCTACAAAAATATCATACCAATTTTGCAAGGCTAAACTACTCTCCACGCTCGGGCGAATCGTATCATTTTTGATAAAACTACGGAAGGTATCGCCGCGTTTTGTGACCAAATCAACACCATTTTCTGCAAAAAACGCTTTTAGATTTTTCATAAACGGCTTATTGCTTAGTTTATCTCTAAAATCAATAGCAGATTGCGTGTTTGTCGCGTCTGTAATGAGGTCAATCAAATCTTGCTGGTCGGTTTCGTAAAGGCGGATAAGCACAAAAACATTGTGTAACGATTCGGGTGCGGTTTTGTATTGTTCGTATAAAATATTGGTGGTTTGCAAGCCGTTTACGATAACAGGATTTTCGGATTCTATCAAATAATTGCCTAATTGTTTGTTGGCTGGCAACCTAAAACGGCTACAAATCATGGTCACACCATTATTCAAAAACGGAAAAAAATAGCGGTCATTACTTTGCAGCGTTTCTATCATTTTTTTATTTGTAAAATTATCACGACCTAAATAACCGCGAATATTACCCGAAAAAAGTTCTCCAATACTACCATTTGTGCGTTGCTCTTCTTCTACAAGTTCGCACAAATGTTTTGCACTAATACGAAAATTGACGGCTTTTATACTGTTTATCGCAAAACTAATGAGTGCTTGTGCGTCGCTAAGTTCGGTATTTGAGTTTTCGGGTCTGAAAATAAATTTTACTGGCCGTCTTTTCTCTTCGGTCATCATCAAATCAGCAATGCCTTGATGCAGTTTTGTAAGGTCAAAAAACGTCAGACGTGCATCGTCAATTTGGCGTATAATATGGTAATTATTATCGCTGCTTGTTTCGCCATTAAATACAAAACACATTTTAAAATCATAGACTTCCGACTCTAAAATATCTTCGTAGCGCAATTGTTTAAGTTTGTTTATCAAATCGGTAGAATGCTCCTTCGCTTTGCCTTCTTGAAACACTTGACGAAAATTATCTCTAAATTTTTCAATATCATTAGCACTCAAATTTGCTTTATTTTTACATTGAAAAGCCAATAATTTCCGCGCTTGATGGTCTATATAAACGCCATCTATACCGCCATCTTCTTTGCCTTCTATCCATATATTGCGTTTTACCTCGTCAAACGATTTTTCTAAAATAATGCCGATTGTGAATATCTCAAAGGCTTTGTCAATTGCGGCATTTTGCGGCTCACCATCAGTCATTTCGTTAGGAAAAAACTGTTTGGCAAGGCGTTTTAGATGATGATTAAAAAAGAAAGGCAGATTATTCATTTGTTTTTTAAAATAAAAATAGAAGTCAAAACAAGCCCATCGGCGGTGCAACTTCCTTGTGCAATTCGGGCGAAGAAACCACAGAAACGCTATTGAGTGCAGGCGAAACGGCATACATACGCAGCAGATTTTGCGGTAATGGTTGTAATAATTCTAAAACAGAAGGCAGGTTTGTGGTTTCCGAAAGCCAGTTTTTTTGTGCGTCTTGTGTTTGTAAAATGACGGGCATACGGTCGTGAATAGGGCTTATATCCGCGTTCGCCTCGGTCGTGATTATGGCAAAAGTATAGACGATTTGGCGGTCGGGGCGTTCCCAAACGTCCCAAATACCCGCCATCGGGAGTATGCCGTTGTCTTTGAGCAAGATGCGATAAGGCTGTTTTTCCTTGCCGCCCACATTCGCCCATTCGTAAAAACTATCCGCCAGCACAATGCACCGTCGCTGCCGAATCGGTATCCTAAAAGACGGCTTTGAGGCAATGCCTTCTGCACGAGCGTTGATGAGGTTGCTGCTATTTATCGGCTGTGCGCCCGTCCAATGCGGAATCAAGCCCCACTGAAAACGTTGCAATTCGGTCGGGTTATTGCTCGCAATCACGTAAGCAAGTGTGGTCGGAGCCACATTATAATTGGG
>JBDLWE010000005.1:0-33118 GCA_039804445.1 Bacteroidota bacterium
TTTCCGCTTCAATCTTGCTTTACAAAGTCTTTTTTTTCTAAACAAAAAAGGAACTCCCGTTGGTCATTCTTTTTCGTTAAGAAAAAAATAGCCTTTGCCTCGCAAGGATTTTCGCTTCAATCAGGGCTAGGGGTCAAAACTCTGATCCAAATCTAACTTAAACAAATAATGCCAGAAACAAATTTGCGAAAATTCGTGCAATTTGTGGTCAATAAAACATCAATCAATGCTAAAAACAATCGTTTTTTCAATCATTTTAGTTTCAATTCTAGCATGCGACAAAAAATCTAAATTCGAAAAAATCGTGCAAGATATTCCTATAGAATTGGCTGTGGCTCGTTTTGACCAAGCTTTTTTTACTGCCAAACCAACAGATTTGCCAAAACTAAAAAAAGATTTTCCGGCGTTTTTTCCAAAATCGGTTTCCGACGATGTTTGGCTCGAAAAAATTTCAAACCCGCAATGGCAAGAACTTTACATTGAAGTTCAAAAAAAATACAAAAATTTTGAACCACAAACCACATCAATTGCAGCCATGTTGCAACACATAAAATATTATTTTCCGCAGACCAAAACACCAAAAATCACAACTTTGATTTACGAAATGGATTTTAACACAAAAGCCATTTATGCAGATAGTATTATTTTAATTCCGCTAGAAATGTATTTGGGCAAGACCCACAAATTCTACGAATTTCCAGACTACCAAAAACAAACTTTAGAGCCATCTCAAATCTTGCCTGATATTGTTAGTAGTTTTGCTCAATCAAAAATTAAACCACTCAAAACTAAAAATCTACTTTCGTTGATGATTCAATCAGGTAAAGAATTATATCTCAAAGACTTGCTGCTTCCAGAAATTTCTGATGCCAATAAAATTGGATATACCCCGCAGCAAATTGCATTCTGCCAAGAAAACGAACCGTTTATGTGGTCCTATTTTATCGAGAAAAACCTTTTGTACAGCAGCGATTCAAAACTTGACAGCCGTTTTATAAAACCTGCACCGTTTTCAAAATTCTATTTAGATATCGACAATGATACACCAGTTAGAATAGGGCAGTGGGTGGGTTGGCAAATTGTGCGTGCCTATGCCGAAAATAATCCTAAAGTTGGCATTAAACAATTGCTTGATATCGATGCAGAAACGATTTTTAATCAATCGAAATATAAACCTAAAAAGTAAAAATAATTACGAATTATGAATTACGAATTACGAAAATGGATTTTTTTATTGAAGATTGTAACGTTAGTCAGATAGCTTTATTTTAAAATAGGAACCTAAAAATATCCTGCAGGGATTTTCTATTGGTAATTTTGAATACTAAAAATCCACAGCGATTGTCTCGTCGGGACAATCTATTGGTTATCTTACAAGTAAACCGCAATTTAAATCATACAAAAAACATATTAATAAATGACTTCAGAAATTAACTTTAAAATATCGCTTGACGAAAATCGTGTTCCTGAACAAATCACGTGGTCGGCACAAGACGGCGGCGTTAACCAAGAATTGTCAAAAGCAATCATGCTAAACGTTTGGGACAGCAACGCAAAAGAATCTTTGAAAATAGATTTATGGACAAAAGATATGCCTGTCGACGAGATGAAACAATTTTTTCATCAGACGCTGGTTGCCATGACCGATACTTATGTGCGTGCAACCGGTGACGAAAAAATGGCCGCTACCATGAAAGATTTTTCTGACTATTTTGCCGAAAAATTAGAACTGAAAGCCAAATAGTTTTTTTAGCTAGAGAAACTCTTTTTTGACTTTCAATGTTTTATAAATAGACATAAATAAAGTTTCTCTGGTGTGCGGACGCGCAATGTAGTCTTTGATTCCAAGTTCTTTAGTCAATCGTTTTTCTTCAGTAGTTGGGTTGGCACTTAGCATAATGATTGGTAGTTTTGCAATTTTCTGGTTTTCGTGCGCTTTGATTTGTCTAACCATTTCGATGCCGTTCTTGTTAGGCATGTTCACATCGATAAGCAATAAATCATAGTTTTCATGATCAAGTACTTGAAGACCTTGTGATGCAGAATCAGTAATATCTATAAAAAAACCGCCGTGATCTGAAAGCATTTTCAAAATTAACAGTTGGTTAGTTTCATTGTCATCAACAACTAGAATTTTAAATTTTTTGGTAAAATCGGTTGCCAAAAATGCTTTAGGAGTTATTTTTTTGGCTTTTGCCGAAACTTCCATATTTATTTTCAGAGGCAAATTGATTTCAATAGCTGTTCCAATTCTCAATTCTGATTTTATCTTGACAGTACCACTCATTTTGGTTACAATTTCTTTAACGATAGAAAGTCCCAGCCCAAGCCCACCAAAATCTTCGCCATGCAGTTTTGTAAAACTTTGAAAAGCCACATCGTTGTTTTTTGACGAAATGCCAATGCCAGTGTCAGACACAACCATCTGGATACCAACATTGTCTGCGCGTCTGTAGTTTTGTTTTAGGGTCACTGTTATTTTGCCACGATCTGTAAATTTTACAGCATTATCCATAACATTTGTTACCAATTGAAAAAGTCTTGTTCGGTCGGATATCAAAAATTTTGGAATTTTGTCGTCATATTCAAGAACAAAATCTATGTTTTTTCTAGCAGTCTTTTCAAAATAGGTTTTTTCTATTTGCTCTACAAAATCATAAAAATCAAATGTTTTGCTTTTTAATATAAACTGTCCTGCTTCTATTCTCGCGAGATCGATTAAATCTTCGACTAATCCGTTAAGGTGCTGTGCTGTGTCAAAAACAGTCTTTAAGATATCATGCTGTTCTCGCGACAGCTGTGTTTGTTGAAAAATTTCTAAAAACCCAATCATCGACGCAATAGGCGTTCGCAAATCGTGGCTTACATTCGCCAGAAATTTGTCTTTTAATTCTTTTTCGATTTTCAGTTTTTGACCCCTCAATTCTTCAGCTCGAAATTTCAGAGCAGACTCGTTTTTTTCTTGCGCTATGGTTTGAAATGACGTATATCTTTCTGTAAAATCATAAAATACCAGAAACGGTGGCAGCTCATCTGTACCCGAATTTACATAGACATCATAAATTTCAATCTTAGATTCGATAGCAATATGAACACATTGAAAAGTTTGTTCAACAAATGGTTTTTTAAAAATTTCTATAAAACCGACTTCAAAAAATGGATGGAAATCTTGAATTTTCGATTTAAGTTTTAAAGAAAATAGGTTGTTTGAACTATTGACTATTACGCCTTTTTTATTAACAACAACGGTTTGTGACCTATTTAGTACAAATTTGTTTTGAATTTTTTCAATCATCATCAAAGCATTTTGGTGGCTAAATCGGTAAAAATTTGTTCGATATTGTCGCCTGTTTTTGCACTAGCAAAATGGTCAAATTCTACCGCTAAATGCTTCGTTGTTTCTTTAAAATCATCAATATCAATCAAGTCGACTTTATTACAAACTGTAACGATTGGAATTTTTGGATATTTTTTACGCAAAAATTTTTGTTCATCTGCTAGGTTTTGGTATGTGTGCATTCTTGTTGGGTCAAAAACATAGATAAATCCCGAGGTTCCTAGTAAATAAGATTCGCGAACTTCGTTAATCGCTTCTTTACCTTCAATGTCCCAAATTACCAGATTTATGGCGGCATTATTTATTTGAATTGTTTTTTTGAGGATATGAACACCTATTGTAACTTGATAGTCATCAGAAAAAACGTTTTCTACAAATCGTCTTATCATTGATGATTTGCCTACATTAAAGTGTCCAACTAAAACTATTTTTTTTGTTGTATTACTCATTATCAAAATAAATTTTTAGTTTTTCGTTGATTAGTTCTTGATTTTTGATGTTGTTTTTTAGATAACTATCTGCAAAATCCATCAAATCGTCTTGAATTTTATTTTTAAAAAAATTGTTTATCGAACCAGACAAAACTGCTGCGATATAATAAGTAGTAAAATTTTGAATTTGAATATTATACAATTCATATTCAATGTTTTCTAGGCTTTGTCCACCACCATTAAAAGCATCTTCGACAAAACTTTTGATTGCCGTAAGCATGCCAGCTACCATATCTGGGTCAATTGTAGTGGTTTTTGAATAATTTGCAATAATGATGCCCGAACCTTTTTCGATAATAAAAATTTGTTGAAGTTCGGGTTTTACTATGTCGGCAATTACTAACTCTTGTTCAGAAACACCAGAAAAAATCGACTTGAATTTTCGGGTATAGGTTTTTACAGAAAAAGTCTGCTTCATTTGACCATTTATAGAATCTGATAATAATTTGACTTCTTGTTGTACAAATTTTTTGATCATTTTTCCTAACAGCGGAAATAGAATATCTACAATTTTATCTTGAGAGTTTTTGATTTCGTTTGCAAGTGCTGTAGACACCAGTGGTCCAAATTTTTGATCTAAGTCTGCGGCAAAAGTTGTAATTCTTTTTTCGACAATTGGGTCTATTTTGTTAGACAGATTACTTTCTACATAAACGGTTTCTTCAAGATGGTCTAGTTTTTGCAAAATCTCTTGGGCAAAAGTTTTGTCCTCTAAAAGTAATAATTCACGAAGTTTATCTAATTTTTCGGAATCGGTCATCATACCAAAAAGTTTAATCTTTCATAATTTTTTCGCCTAACGATACTAGCATTGAACCAAGTGCAGCACGGTCAACTTTTTTGTGGTCTAATTTTTCGGCTTTGTCGGCAAGTGTTTTTTCTAAATCTGTAATTCTGATATTTACGTCGGTAGACAAGTTGTCGATTGTGTTGAGAAGTTCCTTGCGGGTATGGTCAATATAATCATCAAGCTCTTCTTTTCTTTTGTCAATTAAATTTTTGAGCAAAGTAAAATCTTGATCGATTTGCTGGATATTTTCGCCAAATATTAAGTTTTTTATAGCCTCAAGGCGTTGAGCAGATTCTAGCGAACTCGGAGCAAGTTGTTCGCTATTGCTAGGTTGATTTTTTGACATTTTGATTTGCGTTAAATTGTGTAATACAAAATAACACTTTTTTTTTTTAAGAAAGGCTATTTTTATTAAATTCTTCAGATTTTAGCACCATGTTTAAACTTCCGCAAAAAAACGACACTCTTTCATGAAGATTTGTAGGTAAAATCTCCATTATTCTTGCAAAACCATCACTTGCTTTGCCGCCTGCCTGCTCTGTTATAAACGCTATTGGGTTGCATTCATATAATAAGCGTAACTTTCCACTTGGTGATTTTGAGCTCGTTGGATAAATATAGATCCCCCCTTTTATCAAATTTCTATGAATGTCGCTCACCAAACTACCAATATATCTGGATGTATATGGTCTATCATCTTCTTCGAGTTGGCAATATTTTAAATAATTTTTTACACCTTGCGGAAAATGCACATAGTTACCTTCGTTGATAGAATATATACTTCCGTTTTTTGGGAATTGCATATTTGGATGAGACAAATAAAATGTGCCAATTGCAGGGTTTAGTGTAAAACCGTTTACGCCATCACCAGTGGTATATACAAGCATTGTCGATGTGCCGTAAATCACGTAACCCGCCGCGACCTGCTGTGTTCCAGGCTGCAAAAAGTCTCTAATTGTAACCGGCGTGCCTACGGGTGTAACACGTTTGAAAACAGAAAAAATGGTACCAACCGAAACATTTACGTCAATGTTTGAAGAGCCATCTAGCGGATCCATCAAAACTACATATTTGCTATTGTGATTGTTATCTGCTCCAGCAACTGTTATAAAATCGTCATTCTCTTCAGATGCAATTCCACAAACAATTTCGCGGTTAATAAGTGTTTGAATAAAAACCTCGTTGGCATATATATCTAGTTTTTGTTGGTCTTCGCCCTGAATATTTTTTTCGCCCACAGCGCCCACAATATCCACAAGGCCCGCCTTGTTTACTTTATAACTAACTACTTTGGCGGCAAGCCTAATAGCGTTAATAATTCTTGAGAGTTCACCCGATGAATATTGAAAAGCATTTTGGTTTTCTATAATAAACTCGCCTAGAGTAGTGTTACGTTTATCCATTACGAAATCGTTGTAGTTAATTTGCAAATATCGTTTTTATTTTGGTAAAATAGTAAGTGGATATTATTATTTATTTTGAAATTTTATGAATGTTTTACGTCATAAAATTTAATTTTATGCAGAAAAACGTTTTTTTTCACAATTAAACGATTGATTCAAACATTATTCGATTTTTAAATAGTTATTTGACAAGTAAATTCTAATTTTACTTATTAAATTATATCAAGCATTTATGAAAACAAAATTTTTTTTAATAGCAATTATATTTTCAACCTACAGTAATGTTATTTATGGTCAGATAAAATTTGGTGAACGTGCACTTGGAGCAATAGGCAAAGGTTTGAAATCATTAACTTTCTCTGATGCCGACGCTGCTAATTTAAGTTTGCAAGCCGTTACAAAAATGGATGCAGAGGCAAAAATTGCTGCTGCAAATGACGCTTACTCTGCTAGATTAAATCGTGTTTTTAGAAAACATGCCGCAGAAGGTGGATTAAAACTTAATTACAAAGTTTATCTTGATAAGAATGTTAATGCGTTTGCCACGGCAGACGGAAGCGTTAGGGTTTTTGCAGGTCTAATGGATATTATGGACGATAATGAACTTTTGGCTGTAATAGGTCACGAAATAGGTCATGTTGCCAACAAAGACTCAAGAGATGCAATGCGAGCTGCTTATAGAAAAGCCGCGCTTGTTGACGCAGCCGCATCGCAATCAGACAAAGTTGCTGCTGTAACAGATGGTCAGTTGGGTCAAATTGCTAATGCAATGGTAGATTCAAAACACAGCCGTACACAAGAAGCAGAGGCCGATACATTTTCGTACGATTTTATGAAACGAAATCAATACGATGTAAATGCTGTTGAATCGGCTTTTAACATTCTTTCAAAAATGGCGGGCGGTGCAGAAGCAGGTTTTCTTGAAAAAATGATGTCTACTCATCCAGACCCTTCAGATAGAGCGGCAATTGCTAAACAGCGTTCCGAAGCAGACGGATTATATAAGCCGTACACTAGAATTGTGAGAACTACAGCCCCACCAGCACAAAAAAGACAAACAAAAAAGAAATAGATTTTGAATTATATTATTAGAGAAGCAATTGCGATCGACATGCCTGCCGTTTTTGAACTTATAAATGAGCTCGCAACTTTTGAAAGAGAGCCCGATGCGGTTTTAATTACTGTTGAAGATTTAGTACGTGACGGTTTTGGCAAAGATCCTATGTTTAAAGTGATAGTTGCAGAGGTTAATGAAGGCATCGTGGGCATGGCGCTATATTATAACAGGTATTCTACCTGGACCGGCAAAACTATTCATCTCGAAGACTTGATTGTTCGCCAAAATTTTCGTGCTACAGGATTGGGCATGGCACTTTATACCGAGATTATTAAAGAAGGCAAAAAACAAAAAGTACGCCGTATTGAGTGGAATGTGCTTGATTGGAACAAACCCGCAATTGATTTTTATGAAAAATCTGGTGCAAAAGTTATGTTTGATTGGTGCAATGTGCAAATGAATGAACAACGAATTGACTGGTTTTTAGAATCGATAACCAAAAATAGTTTGGTTTAATTACATCAAAGACAATATTTCTTTTTTATAAACGTCGTATTCACCCTGAAGAATAAGACCGTTATCAAGTAGTTTTTTATAATTTTGAAGTTTTGAAAACAACTCGTCTTGACTTAAACTGTTTGAGATTTCGGTTTCTATATTTGCAGAAAATTCATGTTTAAAGTTATTTTCAATTGGCATTATTTCAGCATATGATTTAACTTCTTCTGTTTCAAAAATTTCTTTTGCTTTTTCATTAAAAATTTCTTGGTCAAGTTTTATTTCTGCTGAATTTGAATTATTTCGAAAATCATTTTTTAAATTATCTAATTGCTGTTTTGCATAGGTTGATATTTTTCGGGCTTGTGCTTTCGGTATGTAGTCAATTGATATTGTGAAATCAGACTTTGTAGAAAAAGAAAATTCAGAACCCAATATATTTTCTTTTATAAATGTTCCGGTAACATCATCCCAATTATAATCAAGAAATTCCATCGACAACCCCAGATTTTTTGAACGACAAATAATGATTCTTTTATTTGTCAAAATAATACTGTCTGGCAAGAGGGTCACAGGTTTTTTTTGAACCGCAATATAACCAACCTCTTCGTTTTTCATTAACAAATCGTTTAGTTTCGCAGCAATTTTTGCGATAGCTTTAGAATCTTGTTCTTCGTTCAAAAATTTTTTTATATTATCAAGCATTGTAAAAGTATTTTATTTTTATAAAAATTGTTATAACAAAATCAGTATTTATTTTTATTTAAATGATTTCTGTCTGCAATTTTTTTGACAATGAATTAAAAATAAGTCCGTATGAATGATCAATTAATTCAAAAATCATTTTATCAGCAACTTGCTTGTTCACGTTTATAGTGTTCCAATGAATTTTGCTTAAATGCCAACCTGGTTGAATATCGTCGAAATTGGCCCGCAATTCCTGTGCTTTTTCTGGATTGCATTTCACACTTACAGATGGTTTGCCGTTTTCAAAAGATGCTAACGAAGCAATTGCAAACATCTTGTTTCCAACTTTAAAAACGAGTGTATCATCATCAAATGGGAAATGCGCTGTTGTTCCTTTTTTTGAAATGCAATATTTATGCAGAGTTTCTAAATTCATGGCTTTAATTACATAGAAATGATTATAAATTCACTTCTGCGATTGGCTTGATGCTCCTCCTCTGTGCACACGATACCATCGGCACATTTGTTTAGTAGCTTAGATTCTCCGTAGCCTTTGCCTGTTAATCTATTTGGTTCGACACCATTTTTAACAAGCCACTCGACTGTTGCTGCTGCTCGTCTCGAAGACAAGTCTTCATTAAACTTAGCTGTTGCACGACAGTCGGTGTGCGAGCGGATATCAATTACCATTTTGGGGTTTTGCAGCATCACGTCAAGAATTTTTTCAAGTTCGAGCGCAGCATCATTTCTTACAATGGCTTTTGATAAATCAAAATAAATCATCTTGATATTAAAAAATTTTGCCAAATTATCCCCGACTTTTAATGGGGCAGATTTTTTGGTAAGTTTGATAGCACTTGACGTTTTGCCAGATTCTGCGTTGATAACAATTTTGTTTTCAGCAACATCAAAACCAGATTTAAATGCTTTTATGTAATAAGTTTGCCCACATAAAACTTCAAAAGTATACATGCCATACTCATCGGCATACATTTTTTTTATTTCTTGAAATGCACTATCAACCAGCGTAACTTCTGCATTTGCCAAGTAGTCACCTGTTGCTGCCTCTGTCACAGCACCTACCAACGATTGTTGGCAAGTCAAAGGTCTCTTTTCTACAAAATTATAAATATCATCAAAACCATTTCCACCGTCTCTATTCGAAGTAAAAAACCCTACATTACTATTTGTATCGATAATAAACGCAAAATCATCGGTCTTGTCATTTATTGGTTTTCCAACATTTGTAGGTTCTGAATAACTATTTTTTTCGTCTAGTTTAGAAACAAAAACGTCTAATCCGCCTAGTCCAGGATGACCGTCTGTCGCAAAATAAAGTTCGTTTTTGTCTGATATAAACGGAAAAGTTTCGCGCCCAGGTGTATTGATTTTTGAGCCTAAATTTTGAATCTGCCCAAAAGTACCATCTTCAAGTATTTTTACTTTAAACAAATCTGATAATCCTTGCGTGCCGATCATGTCCGATGCAAAATATAATGTTTTGTCGTCGGGACTCAATGCTGGGTGTGCAACGTTATATTCACTACTGTTAAAGGGCAATTCTTCTACATTGGCCCAGTCGTTATTAATAAGGAATGCTCTATAAATTTTTAAATTTGTAGTTTTTGATTTGTCTTGACCTCGTTTTTTGTCTAAAAAATCGTTTCTTGTAAAATACATTGTTTTGCCATCTCTTGTAAAAGCTGGTGTCGATTCATTGAATTTTGAATTTAATGTTTTAGACAATTTTGTTGGCAAGCCTATACTTCCGTCAGCGGCGATATCTGCAGCAAATAAATTTGTGTACGATTGCCCTGTCCATTTTGCTTTTATAGCACCTGCATCATCTGTTTCTCGCGAGCTGGCATATACAAGTTTATTACCCATAAACGCGGTGCCAAAATCTGTATATTTAGAATTAATTCCTGCATCTTTTATTTTATAGCGTCCAGAGTTTTTTTTGATTTCAGCCAGATAATCTTTATTTTTTTCGAAATTTGCTCCTCGAGCATCGTTGCCAGATTTTGTAAAATATATCGCCATAAATTCATCGGCTTTTTTGTAGTCGCCAATAGATTTTAATGACATCGAATATCGATAATAGTATTCAGCCGCTACTTCTTTACTTATTTCAAACAACTCTTTGTACCATCGTGCGGCTTCTGGCAATTGCGCGTTATAATAATATGAGTTGCCAAGTTTTTGAAACAAATCAACAGATTTATAACCTTTGGCAGCAATGCGTTCATAAGTTTTTATGGCATCTACAAACGCAAAGTTTTGGTAACCACTCGAGGCTTTTTCCATGACACTGGTCTTCGGTGCTTTGGTTTCTTCTTTTGCAGGTTGCCCAAAAAATTGACTATTTATAAATATGATAAATAATATATAAAATGTAGTATGTATTTTTGTCATTGTATTTTTGAAATTAAAATAAAAACAAATATAATAATATTTTTTATGACAGTACAATTTGTTTTTCATTTAAAACAAACGAATTCGACAAACATTCTTTTTTAAAAATCGGCAATAAAATATTGTTCAGTTGTTCATATTCGATCAAAAAAGCATCGTGACCGTGAATTGATTTTATTTCATGATGCGATACATCAAAATTGTTATCTCTTAAAATTTCAAATGTTTCGCGGCTATCGTTTGCCAAAAAAAACGCATCAGAATCGACCGAAACTAAGTGAAATTTTGTGGTGCAGTCCGAAAAAATTTGAACAAGTTCTTTTTCATTATGCGCAATTTCAATCGTTCGTAACAAATGATTCATTAATTTATAGGCAGACAATGTAAATCTGTTTTCGAGTTTTTGACCATGTGATACCAGCCAATTTTCTACTTGAAATAATTGGGTATTTTGTTGTTTTTTTCTAGAAAATTTTTGAGTCAATGATTGTGGCGTTCTGTAAAGCATCATGGCGTGAATTCTGGCATCTGCAATTGGATTATTGCTGTTGTTCAAAATTTTGTCTTGCAAAAAAACATTTGCCAAAACCCAATCGGTTGCAACATAGTGCGTGGCAATTGGTATTAAATGTTTTATTCTGTTAGTTTCTTGTTTTGCCATTTCCCAAGCTATAGCGCCACCAAGACTACCCCCAATTATGGCAAAAATCACGTTGATTTGTAGTTCAAAAAGTGTTTTCCAAAACAGTTTTGC
Source organism: Bacteroidota bacterium (assembly GCA_039804445.1). Taxonomy (GTDB): domain Bacteria; phylum Bacteroidota; class Bacteroidia; order Flavobacteriales; family Flavobacteriaceae; genus Flavobacterium. The sequence goes on from JBDLWE010000005.1 coordinate 11,433, forward strand.
AATATCAAAAACGCAGTAATCTTTATAGTTTTCAATAAATTCATAACTGTCATTATCATAACCATTTCCAGGAATATTGATTGCTATGATGGTATATAAATTAGTGTCAATAACTTTATTTTCGCCAATCAAATTGTTCCACCAGCCATTTTTGCCCGAAACTGTCGAATTTCCCGTGAGGGCATGATTGACCACAACAACTGGTGCATTGCCAATAGGTTGCCCAAAAACTTCGTAAAAAACGTTTATGTTTTTTAGCGTTGCACAAGATTGTAGAACCGTATTTTTTACTAAAATTTTTTGTAGATTTTTCATTTTTTTTATATTTATAAAAAACTGCCCACGTTGAGGTACTAAAAACTCATGGACAGTTTAACAAACAAATTATGCCAAAACTTTTTTTATTTAATGTAAGGCGGATTAAGCAATATATTTTTAGTAAACTTTGTATGCGGTAGCAGAAGCGTTAGGTGTTGAGCAGAAATCCTGTCATTGCGAGTAACGAAGTAATCTTTTCAACAGATTGCTTCGTTACGCGCAATGACAGATTGGGAGCGGAACACCGACGTGCTCCCCGCCGCGGCGGGCGCACGGAACGCCCAAAAGTTTTTAAAAAATTTTGTTGCGTAATTTGGGTTAAATCAAAATTTCTATCGGTAACGTCTCAAAAACAGTCTGCAAATCGAGTTTCAAATCCTCAATATTTTCTAGACCAACCGAAAGCCGAATCAAATCTTTGGTAACGCCTGTGCCTTCTTGCTCAGCATCAGACAGTTGCTGGTGGGTGGTAGATGCCGGATGGATGATCAGCGATTTTGTATCGCCAATGTTTGCCACCAACGAGAATAGTTTGGTCTGGTCGGCCACCGTTTTTGCTGCTTCAAATCCACCTTTCAGGCCAAAAGTAACAATGCCACTTTTGCCATTTGGTAGATATTCATCGGCTAGTTTTTTATATTTTGATGTTGTAAGTCCAGGGTAGTTTACCCATGCTACTTGCTCTTGTGTTTGTAACCATTGCGCAAGTTCTAAAGCATTTTCTGAATGTTTTTTAATTCTGATTTCCAAAGTTTCTAGACCTTGAATGGTTTGAAATGCGTTATAAGGGCTTAATGCCGCGCCAAAATCACGAAGACCTTCGATTCGCACTTTTGCAATAAACGATTGATTGCCAAGAACTTCAAAATACTTTAAGCCATGATAACCTATTGCTGGTTCTGTAAATTCTGGGAATTTGCCATTGCTCCAATCAAAATTTCCAGCGTCTATAATCACGCCACCAAGCGAAGTGCCGTTGCCAGTAATATATTTTGTGAGCGAATGAATCACGATGTCTGCTCCATGTGCAATTGGGTTCAAAAGTGCTGGCGTTGCCACTGTATTGTCGACTATAAAAGGTACTTTGAACGCTTTAGCCTCCGCCGCAATGTTTTTCAAATCAAGCACATCAAGTTTTGGGTTTCCAAGACTTTCGGCAAAGAAAACCCGAGTATTTTCTTGTGCGGCATTCGTGAAATTTGCTGCATCAGATGGGTCAACAAAGGTTGTGGTTATACCTAGTCGAGGCAAAGTAGCTTTTAGCAAATTATAAGTTCCGCCGTACAAGCTGTTTGATGCCACAATATGGTCGCCCGCCTTGAGCAAAACCAATAATGCGGTTGATATAGCTGCTGTACCAGATGCAGTGACTACTGCCGCAATGCCACCTTCGAGTGCTGCTAATCGTTGCTCAAGAATATCGTTTGTAGGGTTGTTGAGCCGGGTGTAGATAAAACCTGCCTCTGCTAGACCAAACAAATTGGCGGCATGGTCAGAGTTGTTAAAAACATAAGAAGTTGTTTGATAAATTGGTACGGCGCGAGTTCCTGCGTTTTTAGAAACATTGTGACCGGCGTGAAGTGCTGCTGTTGAAAATTTTGTTGTACTCATTTTTTTAGATTTAAAGATTATTAAGAATTTAGAATTTAGAATTAAGAATTACGATTGTGGTTATAGAATTTAGTTAAATTACAGTTCGTTTTCTCCCGTCTCGAGCCCCTCCTTTGGAGGGGTTGGGGAGGCCTTTTCTCCAGTTTCGCGCTCCTCCTTTGGAGGGGGTGGAGAGGTCTCGGCCTCAAATAAAAAGTCCCTTTGGATGGCTTACCAAAGAGACTTTACTGAAATAGAAATAACTATTGTTAGGTCGTTCGCTTTTGGCAATGCTGGGGTGGTGCGCACATGCACATCATCATACAACACATCATTTTTTGGTTAGCGATTAACTTCATTCTGTATAAATTTTAAAAATTAAATTATTTTTGAAAACAAAAAAACCCCTGCGGTTGGCAGAGGTTCATTTTATATATTTGTTGTTTCAAATCATAAAATAGAAGTGCTCTGCGGAAATCTCCACATCATACAGCACATCATTTTGTTGTTTAAATACATTTTCTTTAATTATTTTTTGCAAATATCTATCATTACTTTGTTATTATCCAAATATATTTCAATTTATTTTTTATTATTTTTTAGGTTAATGCTTTTTTCATTAAAAAATCTGTCTGAATATCTGCGCCAATGCTGAAAAAATGTGTGTCAAAAATTTCAAAATTATTTTTTTTATAAAACGATATTCCTTGCGCATTATGTTCCCAAACGCCTAAAAAAATGTAATTTAAATTTGATTTTTTGGCAACTTCAATAGTTTTGTCCATCAAAAGTTGTCCAATTTTTTGACCATGAAATGATTTTAAAACATAAATCCTCTCGATTTCTAAGGCCATTTCGTCTTGTAATTCTGTTTGCGCTTTCGCAAAATTTAGTTTTAAATAACCAACAACATCATTTTGTTTTCTAGCTAAATAAAAAACAGAATCGGTATTTTCTAACTGCGATTTTATTTGTTGTAAATTCAAATGATTGTCTAAATAATTGTTTAAATTTTCTTGAGTATTATGCTCTAAAAACGTTTCAGAAAAAGTAGTTCGGGCTATTTCAAGAATGGCTTCAGAGTCAGACAAATCTGCCTTTTTAACTACAATCATAATGTTTCTTTGGTTACTATTTGAAGCGTTTCTCTGCTAATTTGCTTTAACAAAACAGTTTTGTTTTGCTCTACGATTTTCATGGCGTTCTCATCAAAATGTCGAATGGTATACAGCGATACGTTTTCGTTGAACGTAACTTTAAATTTTTTTGATAATACGTTTTTCAGAGTTTGAAAATTGCCAAATTTGTCTTCAACACAAATAGAAAAACTGATAGCAGAGTTTTGAATCAAGCTTACTTTCATTTTAAAATCGTGTAGAAATCCAAAAATTTCTGAAATGTTTTCTTCCATAATAAACGAAAAATCAATTGATGACAACGACACCAAAAGTTGATTTTTCTTGACAATAAAACATGGCATTTGTGGTTCTAAATCTTGACCTTTCGCCACTTTCGTACCAGCCAAAATTGGGTTTACAAACGATTTTACAAACAGTGGAATTTCTTTTTTCTGCAACGGTTGCAACGTTTTTGGGTGAATGACACTTGCGCCATAAAACGCCAATTCTATTGCCTCGCGATACGATATTTGATTAAGCAATTGTGCGTTCTCAAAATATCGTGGGTCGGCATTCATCACGCCAGGCACGTCTTTCCAGATGGTCACACTTTCTGCATTCAAACAATAGGCAAAAATTGCTGCCGTATAGTCAGAGCCTTCGCGACCAAGAGTGGTTGTAAAACCATTTTCGTCCGAACCAAGAAAACCTTGAGTGACCAAAAGCGATTTCGATTTAATGTTATTGACAATATTTTGCTTCGTGGTTTCCCAGTCAAGCTCGGCATCACGATAGGTATTATCAGTTTTAATCAGGCTTCGAACGTCAACCCAACTTGATTCAATTCCATTATTAGTTAATGTAAAACTTAAAATCGTGGTCGAAATAATTTCGCCAAAAGACACAATTTGGTCATACACAAAATTATAGTTCGGCGATTTATTATGCTTCAAAAAATATTCTAAATCAGAAAAATGTGCATTTACAGCCTCAAAAACTTTATGATTTTCATCGTCAAACAAATCTATCAAAATTTGATTGTGATATTTTTTGACTTCTTGCACAGACGATTGTAACGCCGTAGATTTCTCAAAATAATCTTTTACAACAACTTCCAAGGCATTTGTGGTTTTTCCCATTGCCGACACAACCAACAAAACGTCTTGATATCCTACGGTTTTCAAAACATCACAAACATTCAGAATCCCATTTGCATCCTTTATAGACGCACCACCAAATTTAAAAATCTTCATTAATTAAAGTTTTTTGATTTGCAAAAATATGAAAATCAATTAAGATTCAGCACGTGCCAAATACCATTTTCAGGTATATTATATTACGATTTTTAAATTTAATCATCTACTACAAAATTTTTTCAATTCTCTGGGCGTTGCGTGCGCCCGCAAAGGCGGGGAGCACGCCGGTGTTCCGCTCCCAATCTGTCATTGCGAGGAACGAAGCAATCTTTTGAAGAGATTGTTTCGTTCCTCGCTATGACAGGATTTCCGCTCAACACCTAACGCGCATAGCACCGTAGACCTAGTATCGTAAAAAAAAACTAGCACAATCTAACCAAAATTTTAAATAATCAAAAAACGAAAAAATTTTGAAAACTGTCCATAATCACCTTACTTTACACAAAATCTGTATAGCAGTTATACCAAATAATGAAACTCAAAAAAATAAACGAAAATCTACAAAAAGCACTGTCCGAAAACGATTTTTTGGAAGCAAACGAGCTGCAACAAGAAACTTTTTCGACCATCAAAAGCGGTGCCGATTGTCTAGTAATAGCTCCAGACGGTGCAGGAAAAACCACAACAATCGTCATTAACATAATTCAGCAATTGCAGGCAGAAGGCGAAGAGTCGCCGCGTGCATTGATTGTGGTGCAAGACAAAGAAAAGGTTTTAGAAATGGAAAATATCTTTGAAACGGTAGGAAAATACACCAACCTGAGGGTCTACGGCATTCACGACAAAGGCGATACAGAGTACGATAAAAACTATATTTCGACAGGAATTGACGTGTTGATAGGCACACCAAACAAACTCTCGGATATGTTTTCGACCGCAGGATACAATATAAACCGTCTAAAAATGTTTATTATCGACGATGCCAATGAAATTTTAAAACTTCGGCACGAAACTCGTATCATGAGAATTTCTAATAGCATTGCCAAAACACAACGTATCATTTTTACAGATCAATATACCGAACGTGTTGCAGCACTAGCCGACAAAATGCTGCTCGAACCTGTAGAATTTGATTTTTCTGAGGATGATGAATAACAATTGATTCAAATAAACGAGCAATTTTTAGTAACATTGCCACCAAAACGGCTATTGCAATTAGTTTTAAAAACAATTTATTATGGGACTTATAAAAATTTTTTCGGGTAGCGAAATTCTTGCTAAAAATTTACAAAACAGAATCGAAAATGCAGGAATAGATACCGTTATAAAAGACAATATTCAATCGGCAAGATTGGCAGGTTTTGGAAATTCTGACTTGGCGGTTGAGGTGTTTATTCAAGAAATTGACTACGGAAAAGCGCATCAAGTTATCGAAGATTTCAGGATGAGCATTTGATGATTTTCGAATGCAGATTATTGATTAACGATTGCAGATTTGGAGTTAAGTAATTATTTTTCAATGCTTGATAATACTACAAAATCATCAATCGTTAATCATTATTCATCAATCGTTAATCTAAAATCGTACTTGGTAATCCGCAGGTTTTGTTTTCGCAAACATAAAACAAGGTTTTTTGGGCATCAAATCTGTTTTGTAAAAAAGGTAAGTTTGACGTTTTTGTACTACCAACGATTTGAATGTTTGGCAAATATTTTGAAAATATTTTTTTAGATTCTTCTAAGGCATTTTCGCCTACAACTGCAATTTCTTTTTGGGTTTCAGACAAGTTCAAATAGTCTAGTAACCAATTGCTGTAGGCCGATGGATAGTCTACGTTGGACATAATTTGCGAAAGCATTTTTTCAGAAATTTCTCGATATTCTGGAATTTCAAAAATGGTAAAAAGTTTTTGAAGATTGTGTGCCATGATCGAATTTGAAGACGCAACGACATTGTCTTCAGTTTCAAATTGTGTGACCAAAAATTGTTTTTCATTTAGAGAATTAAACGCAAAAAATCCTGATTTTTTATCATAAAAATTATCGATACAAAAATCTGTTAGTTTTTTGGCTTTATATATCCATGAATCGTCAAGTGTGGCTTCAAACAACGCAATAAATCCCGAAATGGTGTGGGTATAATCTTCTAAAAATGCTTTTGTGTGCGGTTTGTTATTTGCATAGATGCGAAATAAAAATTCTTGGTTGTGCCACAATTTTTCGATAATAAAATTGCCACAATTTGTGGCTAAATCTAAATATTTTTCTGACCCGAAAGCCTTGTAACTATCTACAAGTCCAACAATTGTCAATCCGTTCCATGCGCACAAAATTTTGTTGTCAAGTCTTGGTTTTGGTTTTTTTTCGCGCTCTATAAATAGCATTTGTTCCCAACTGATTTTCATTTGCGAAAGCAAATTTGTATCAATATCATTGGCGTTTGCAATGTTTTCTATACTTTGGTTTTGAATCAAAACAAAGTTGCCGTGTTCCCAATGCCCGAATGAATTGACGTTAAAAACTTGTTCAAAAAGATCATATTCTTCGGTCAGAATTATTTTTTGAAGGTCAGGTTTTTTCCAAACATAAAATGCGCCTTCTTCGAGTTCGCCCCCGTCATTTGTACTGTCGGCATCGAGCGCGCAATAGAATCCGCCTGAAGAATCCAGTAAATCTCGCACAAGAAAACGAATTGTTTTTTCGGCAATTTCTTGATATAATTTATTATTGGTTCGTTTAAAAGCATCGGCATAAAGCGACAAAAGTTGTGCATTGTCATAAAGCATTTTCTCGAAGTGCGGAATGTGCCATTTTTCGTCTACGGAATACCTACTGAAACCGCCGCCAATGGTATCAAATAAACCGCCGTAGGCCATTTTGGTCAACGTTAAATCTACAAAACCTAAAAGCTGAGCATTGTTGGTTTGGTGTGCAAAACGCATCAAAAACGCATAGTTGTTGGGCATCATAAATTTTGGTGTGTGTGCCATTCCACCAAAATCGAGGTCAAAACTTTTTTGCCATTTTGTTACCAAGTTTTCTAAAATGTTTCCGTCAAATTTTAAATTGCCGCCAAATTCATTGGCTTGAACAAGGCTTATGGTTTGAATGCCTTTGTGCAATTTTTCGGCATAGCCAATCATTTTTTCGGGTTCGTCGCTGTACATTTCTGCCAGTTGCTCAAGCGAATTTATCCAGTCGTCTTTCCTGAAATAGGTACCGCCCCAAATGGGTCGTCCGTCGGGCAGGCAAACCACATTGAGCGGCCAACCGCCTTGGTTGCTCATGATTTGAATGGCTTTCATATAAATTGAATCAATATCTGGCCGTTCTTCGCGATCGATTTTTATGTTTACAAAGCTGCTGTTCATTATTTTTGCAACTGTAGTGTCTTCAAAACTTTCGTGCTCCATGACGTGGCACCAATGGCAGGCTGAATAGCCAATACTCACTACTAGAAGTTTGTTTTTTTGTTTTGCTATTTCTAGAGAGTTATTGTTCCACGGTTGCCAATGCACGGGGTTTTTTGCGTGTTGTAGTAAATATGGGCTGGTTTCGAGATGAAGTTTGTTTTGCATTTTTGAGAAATTGATTGTTTTATCAAATACTTATGACTGGCATTTATTTTAATAGGTACAAAAACAGTTCTTAAACTGTAAATACTATAATTCTATACAATTTTATGCAAAAATAGCGTTTAAATCACATCGAATTCAACGTTCGCAAAACCATTTTTTTGTTATTTTAAAAATAAAAAAACAGCAATTTAATATATAAAACGTGGTTTAGAAGTCAGATTTGTTATATTTGCACGCTATTTTAGAAATATGAATAGATTTATTGTTATTATTGTTATGTTTATTAATTTTGGCAACCAGATAGTTGCCCAAAATCATGAGTTTGGCATTTTTGCTGGTGGAAGCAATTTTATAGGCGACGTCGGTAACGATAAATACATTTACCCAAACGAAACAGCGTATGGCTTTGTATATAAATGGAATATACACCCAAGATATTCTTGGAGAGCAAGTTACATTCAGTCAAAAATAACAGGAAATGATCAAAGTGCAAGCGATGCAAGGCGGCAGTTTCGTGGACTGCGTTTTGACAATTACATTAAAGAGGTAGCTATTGGATTTGAGTTTAATTTCAACGATTTTGATTTGAATACTTTTGACAAACATTTTACACCATATATTGTTGCTAGCATTAGTTACGTGCATTACAATAAATTATATTTTCCAACAAACATCGCAAAGTTTGACAATACCCGCGGAACGGTTGGCGTACCGATGATCGTTGGCATAAAGCACAATATTTTGCCTCGTTGGATAATCGCTGCTGAGGTCGGAGCACGGTATACTTTTGCAGATGACATTGATGGAAGTTATCCTACTGATGAAAACTTGAGAAACCTGAAATTTGGTAATCTAAATAGTAAAGATTGGTTTGTTTTTACGGGTATAACGCTTACTTATACTTTTGGGAACGAACCTTGTTATTGTGTTAATTAAAAATGAGCATACTCGAATCGATAAATATTCATAATCTTCCGAAACACCTTGCCATTATTATGGACGGCAATGGTCGCTGGGCAAAACAACAAGGCTTGTTGCGGGCATTGGGTCACGAGAATGGCACCAAATCTGTACGAAACGTTGTAGAGACGTGTGCGAAAATTGGTATTCCAAATTTGACTCTTTATGCATTTTCTACAGAAAACTGGAATCGTCCCAAATTAGAGGTTTCAACGCTAATGAATCTTTTAATTAATTCATTAAAAAGTGAATTAAAAACCCTTCAAGACAATAACATAAGGTTAAATGCGATTGGTAATATTGATAAATTACCAATTTCTGCACAAAAAAAACTGCAAGAAGTTATTGAACAAACCGCAAATAATTCGCGCATGACGCTTACCCTTGCCCTTAGTTATGGTGCGCGCGAAGAGCTTATATCGGTTGTGAAAACCATTAGCAATAAAGTTAAAAATAATATAATTTCTATAGACAATATAGACGAATCAATTATAAATGAGCATCTTTACACACAAGATTTGCCAGATGTAGATTTGCTTATCCGCACTAGCGGCGAGCATCGCATTAGCAATTTTTTGTTATGGCAAATTGCCTATGCCGAATTATATTTTACAGATGTTTTGTGGCCTGATTTCACCGAACAAGATTTATATGAAGCAATTTTAAGTTATCAAAAAAGAGAACGTCGGTTTGGAAAAACAAGTGAACAAATTAAATAAAATTTTAGTGTTACATAAAAGCATACAATTACTGTTATCAATATTATTTTTAGGAACCTTTTCGAGTGTGTTTTCGCAAGAGCGCGTTCCGTTTGATAAAGGCAAAAAATATTTTTTAGGAAACGTAAAAGTAACCGGAAAAGTTAGTTACAACGAGCAAACTATTGTCACTTTTGCAGGTTTAGAAAAAGGTCAGCAAGTAACGATACCAGGTGAAGAGGTTAGTAATGCCATCAAAAAGCTTGGCAAACTGGGCCTTTTTAGCGATATTGATTTTTATGTCAATAAAATTGAAGGAGATAGCGTTTATCTTGAACTTGGTATAAAAGAACTTCCAAAACTTTCTGAAGTGAAGTTTGTGGGTGTGAAAAAAGGAAAAATCGAAGGTTTAATAAAAGATAATGGCTTAACAAAAGGCAAAATTGTAAATGAAAACCTTATTACAACTACACGCAATTATATCGAAAACAAGTATAAAAAAGATGGTTTTTATAACACCAAAGTAAACATAAATACAGTTGCCGATACTACGGATGGCAATCAAGTAAAAATGTTGGTAAACGCTGATCGGGGGTCTAAAGTCAAAATCAGCGAAATTATTTTTACAGGAAACGAAAAAATATCTAGCAAAAAATTGCATGCAGCAATGAAGAACACTAAAGAAAAGTTTGTTCTTCGAGTGTTAAAAGCATCAAAATATGTAAAAGATAAATACAAAGAAGATTTAGAGTCGATTGTTGAAAAATATAAAGAAAAGGGTTTTCGAGATGCAAGGGTTGTTTCTGATACCGTCGTATATAATAAAGAAAAAAACAATATTGCGATAAAAATAAACATTGAAGAAGGCCGCAAATATTATTTTGGTAATATTAAATTTTTAGGAAATACGATATATACAGACCAAGGTCTAGCCAGAATGTTGGGCATAAATAGAGGCGATACTTATAATGGGGTTTTGTTAGAAAAACGAATTGCAGACAAATCTAAACCAGACGGTGATGATATTACTAATCTATATCAAAACACTGGTTATCTGTTTTCAAATATAAACGCAGTAGAAACAAAAACTGCCAATGACACCATTGATTTTGAGGTTCGCATCATGGAAGGTCCAATGGCTTACTTTAATAAAATTACCGTTGTTGGTAATGACAAAACCAATGACGAGGTAATTTATAGAGAACTTCGTACAAAACCAGGTCAAAAATATAGTAAAGAAGATTTGGTACGAACCATAAGAGAGATTGGGGCACTTGGGTTTTTTGACCCAGAGGCAATTGACCCCAAATTTAAAAACGTTGATGCCGCGGCAGGCACAGTAGATATCGAATATAACCTTGTAGAAAAAGGAAGTAGCCAAATCGAATTGCAAGGTGGATACGGTGGTGGCGGTTTTATTGGCACGCTTGGATTGTCATTCAATAATTTTTCAGTCAGAAATTTATTTAACAAAGCAGCCTACCAACCGCTGCCAATGGGCGACGGACAAAAAGTTGCACTTAGATTGCAGGGAAGCCAGTTTTTTCAAACGTATAGTTTAAATTTTTCTGAACCGTGGTTTGGCGGCAAAAAACCGGTGAGTTTCAACTCGTCTGTGTCTTACAGTAAGCAGTTTCTTAACGATTTTCAAACCGGGCAAGTAGATAAAGGACGTAGTTTTAATATCATTTCGTTATCAATCGGAATTGCAAAACGATTAACAGAGCCAGACGATTCGTTTGTATTGTCAAACTCATTAAGTTATCAATTTTATGATTTAAATAACTACAATACTGGACTATTCACGTTCGGAAACGGATCTTCGCGCAATTTATCATATACCATTGGCTTGAGCAGAAACAATAAAGGAACAAACCCTATTTTTCCGACATATGGTTCAGAATTTTCTTTCTCGGCAAAATTTTCTCCGCCATATTCCTTGTTTAGCAAAGTAGATTATGCGGGTCTTGGCAATTTGCAAGAAAATAAATTACGATATTCAGCCTTGCTTGCCAACGCAACGCAGGCAAATCCAATTACGGGTCAACTACCTATTAACGGTGATTATCTTGCAGAGACGGCGCCAAATTCAGGGAGATATCAAGTTGTGAATAGATTTGAAGAGGCGTCTCCAGACCAATCAAAAGTAGATCAATTAAAGTTTTATTATCTCGAATATTTTAAAATAAAGCTAAAGGCAGACTGGTACACTAAAATTTGGGACAAACTGGTATTTAGGTCTCTTGGCGAATTTGGATATTTAGGAGCTTATAACAATGCACGTGGTTACATTCCCTTCGAACGGTTTTTCTTGGGCGGCGATGGACTTCAAAACTTTGCAATGGACGGTCGAGAGGTCATACAGTTAAGAGGATATCCAAACCAGTCACTTACACCAGTTGATAGTCGTGGCGCACAAAATGGAGCAACTATTTATAACAAATTTTCGTTTGAACTTCGATATCCATTGACCTTAAAGCAAGCCGCATCAATATATGCACTGACGTTTTTTGAGGCAGGAGCGGGTTTTGATAATCCACAAAAATATAATCCGTTTGCACTCAAGAGATCAGCAGGTTTCGGAGTCAGAATATTCATGCCGGCGTTTGGTTTGCTCGGTATAGATTTTGGTCACGGGTTTGACGCTGTCGAAGGAGCAACCACGCCAAGTGGTTGGCAAACGCATTTTATTATAGGGCAACAGTTTTAGAAAAAATTTGGCACGATATTTTCTAACAAATATATTGTTAAGTATGAAAAAATATTTTTTAATCTTCGGTGTTTTGCTATTATTAGTAAATTCGAGCATTGCACAGTCAGGTAAAAGTGTTCGAATTGGTTATATTGATATGGAATATATTTTGCAAAATGTTCCAGAATATACCGAAGCGAATAATCAACTTGAATTAAAAGCTCAAAAATGGAAACAGCAGCTTGACGTAAAAAAGAACGAAATTACTCGTCTAAAAGATGCTTTAAAAACAGAAAGGGTACTGCTCACAAAAGAATTAATTGAAGAGCGAGAAGATGCAATTGTCTTTGTTGAATCAGAAATGAGTGATATTCAACAAAAACGTTTTGGCACAGATGGCGATTTTGTCATCCATAAAGAAATGCTGGTAAAGCCAATTCAAGATCAAATCTTTAATGCAGTTCAAGATATAGCAGACAGCAAAAGATATGATTTTATATTTGATAAAGCATCAGATTTGACCATGTTGTTTGCTAATAAAAGATTTAATATCAGTGACCAAGTAATAAGGTTAATCGCTAGAGCAGGCAAAGCAGAACAGCGAACCAAAAAACAAATCAAGGCAGACGAAGCCAAAGAAATGTTAGAAGATATTGAAGCTGAAAATCCAGAACTAGCTGCCAAAAAGAAAGCACAAGAAACAAGAAAAAGTGAATTAATTGCCAAACAAGAAGCCCGCAAAGTACTAAAAGAAAAAGGTAAAGCCGAAGCTGAAACAAGAAGATTGCAAAACGTAGCTGATCGCGAAGCAAAGAAAAATGGAACAATTGCCAAAAAAATTGAAGTGCAAGGCCAAGCTGCATCAAGCACAAATGGTATCGAAGTTAAAAGTGCTGCACAACAAATTATAGAAGCAAAAATTGCCGAAAGAAAAGCAGCGCAAGAAGCAAAGCAAAAAGATTTAGAAGATCGTAAGCGAGCGATTGAAGATAGAAAAGCAAAAACAATTGCCGATCGCGAAGCCGCCAAAAAGTCAAAAGAAGAACAAAAAAAGAACGTAACACCTAATAATAAGTAAATTTATAAACAATTAATAACTAATAAATAAAATGATGAAAAACCTGAAATCTTTACTAATAGCCACAGTTCTCTTTTTAGGAGGCAGCCAAGTAGCAACCGCCCAAGCAAAAGTTGCGCACGTAGACGTAGATGAATTGATGAGTAAGTACCCTGCAATGATGGATGCAGAAAAACAAATGCAAACATTATCAAAAACTTATCAAAATGACTACGCGACATCTCTAAAAGAGTATCAAGAGAAGATGAAAAAATATGAATCAGAATCAGGTACAGTTGGAGACAAAGTAAATGGAGAGCGTCAAAAAGAGATGCTAGAAATGGAAAAAAATATTCAACAATACGGACAAACTGCTCAGAAAGAAATTGAAATCAAACAGGGAGATTTGTTGAAACCAATTCAAGAAAAAGTAAAATTGGCTATCCAAAAAGTTGGAAAAGCCAAAGGTTTTCAATACATACTTGACTCACGCGGTTTGTTAATGGCAGATGGACCAAACATTACTGCAGATATCAAAAAAGAACTTGGTTTTTAATTAAAATCGATTTAAAAATTTATTAAACTGTTTATCTCCTCGGAACTAAACAGTTTTTTTATTTTTGTATATGCAAAACGATAGTCCTATTGGTTTTTTTGATTCGGGAATCGGCGGTGTAACCATCTGGAAGGCTGTTCACAAATTGCTTCCTTTTGAAAACTCTATCTATTTGGCAGATAGTATCAACGCACCTTATGGTCAAAAAACAAAACAGCAAATTATTGATTTGTGTTTTAAAAACGTAGAATTTTTATTAAAACAAAACGTAAAAATAATTGTAGTTGCCTGCAATACCGCCACTACAAATGCAATTAACGAAATGCGCGCTTATTTCGACATTCCAGTTATTGGCATCGAACCAGCAATTAAACCTGCCGCAACGCAATCTAAAACGCATAAAATAGGTATTCTGGCCACCAAAGGGACTTTGAATAGTGAGTTATTTAGTAAGTCTGTGGCTTTGTACAAAGATGTTCAAATCATTGAACAAATTGGTCATGGCTTGGTCGAACTTATCGAAGCCGGTAAAGCCAATTCAACTGAAATGAGTAGTTTGCTTCAAAGTTATCTTCAACCGATGTTAGAACAGAATATCGATTTTTTGGTGCTTGGATGCAGTCATTATCCGTTTTTGATTTCGCAAATTCAAAAGATATTGCCTGCACATGTTGCCATAATTGATTCTGGCGAGGCAGTCGCAAAACAGACTTTTCAAGTTTTAAAAAATCAAAAGATTTTAAGTGCATCAAAAACTTTAGGACAGCATACATTTTATACAAATACAAATCCAGAAGTATTAAAAAGTGTTTTAGAACATAAATATTTGGTCATTAAAGAAGATTTTTAAAATAGATTTTTCTTAAAAATTTTCGATTGAAAAGCTTAAACCTTCAATTTTGATAAAATAGATAAAATGCTATATTTGTAGCAAATAAATTTGACCAAAAAGGTGTTATGAAATACAAAAGAATATTACTCAAGTTAAGTGGCGAAGCATTAATGGGCGATAGACAGTACGGTATTGATCCGGCACGGCTTGCAGAATATGCCAACGAAGTAAAGCAAATTCATGACCAAGGAGTTGAAATTGCAATTGTAATAGGCGGAGGGAATATTTTTCGAGGTGTTGCAGGTGCAAGCAACGGCATGGATCGTGTGCAAGGCGACTATATGGGCATGCTTGCGACCGTCATAAACGGCATGGCATTGCAGGGCGCACTTGAAGATAAAGGAATGCAAACAAGATTACAAACTGCTTTAAAAATTGAAGCAATTGCAGAGCCGTACATCAAAAGACGAGCGGTTAGGCACTTAGAAAAAGGACGAATTGTAATATTTGGTGCTGGAACTGGAAATCCATATTTTACGACCGATACAGCAGCGGTTTTGCGAGGTGTAGAAATTCATGCAGATGTTATTCTAAAAGGAACGCGTGTCGATGGTATATATACGGCCGATCCAGAGAAAAACCCACAGGCGACAAAATTTGACGTTATTTCGTTTGAAGACGTTATTGCAAAAGGACTAACCGTCATGGATTCGACGGCTTTTACGCTTAGTCAAGAAAATAATTTGCCAATCGTGGTTTTCGACATGAACACCAAAGGAAATTTATTTAAAATTTGCAGTGGCGAAAACATAGGAACTTTAGTAAAATAATTTATTTTTAAGTTTAAAATATTTGAATATCAAGTCATGGAAGAGATAGATTTTATACTCGACAGCACACAAGAGTCAATGGATGGAAGTATTGCGCATCTCGAAAAATCATTTTTGAACATCCGAGCAGGAAAAGCAAGTCCAGCAATGTTGGGGAGTGTTTTTGTAGACTATTATGGGTCGCAAACACCACTGTCGCAAGTTGCTAAGGTGAGCGTGCCAGATGCCAGAACCATTACCTTGCAACCCTTTGAAAAAAGCATGTTGCACACCATCGAGAAAGCAATTATGATTGCTAATCTTGGATTTAACCCAATGAATAATGGCGAACTCATTATTATTTCGGTGCCACCACTAACCGAAGAGCGCCGAAAAGATTTGGCTAAGCAGGCAAAAGCCGAGGCCGAAGACGCAAAAATTGGTGTAAGAAACGTGAGAAAGGATTCAAATTCAGATATCAAAAAACTAGAGAAAGAAGGCGTTTCAGAAGATGCCTGCAAAGATGCCGAAGACGAAGTGCAAACTTTGACCAACAACTATATCAAAAAAATTGACGAACTATTGGTTTTGAAAGAAGCCGAAATTTTGAAAGTTTAGTCGTATAATTATCAATTAAAAATATCCGTTTGAACCATACGTTAAACGGATTTTTTTATTATTATTTTTGTAGTAAAGAAAACAAATACTTGCCCGAAAATGAAAAGATTTTTCTTTTTGTTTATTCTAAATCTATTTTGTGGAAATCTGTTTTCGCAAGAGATTGTTTTTGGAGATGTTTTTTACGAAAAAACCAAGAAACCAATTGCGTTTGTTTCGGTGTGTTTTGACAATCAAAAAAAAATTATTTCAGAATCTAATGGCAAATTTGAAGTAGAGACTTCTGGCGACTGGAAATTTTTTGATGTGTCGTATGTTGGTTTTAAAAAAGTAAGAATTTACAAATCAAGCAAAAAACATTATACTGTTTTTTTGCTTGAAAATGTAAGTCAAAATGCAATCAAAAAAGATATAAATGCAGCTCAAGCATTACAAACTATTCAAAAAACCATTTCAAAAAAAACGCAAAATTGGTTGTTAAATTACCGCAAAAACTTTAGTTATATTGCTTATAACAAATTGATTGTTTCTGCAAATCCAGATTCTATAATGGCCAAAATAGACACTGTTTTTGACTATAAAAAAGGACTTGCCGTTGTCAAAAAAATTGATTCGTCCTCTTATAATTTTAAAAAAATTGTTGCAAAACAGCATCTTTTTGAGACAGAAAAAATATCATTTTTCCAATATCAAAACAATAATCTTAAAGAAACCGTTTTAGGCTCAAAAATGGCTGGATTTAAGCAACCTATTTATGAGGTATTAGGGTTTTCGTTGCAATCTTTTTCTATTTATGACAATGAATATCAATTACTAAACGCCCGTTATAAAAGCCCTGTTCATGATAGATATTACAAAAATTTTGATTTTAAAATATTGGATACCATCGCTATAAACGGTCGCAATGCGCAAGTAATTTTTTTTAAAAGCAAAAAACAAAACATTAGTTTTGATGGTGTTGTTTATATCGATCTTGACAGTTATGCAATTGCAAAAGCAACTATGCATACGAAAGGAATTTTAGAACTTATTGCAAATCATGATTTTGTATATCTTGATAACGAGAAGCTGTGGTTTCCAATTCAGAATAGTTTTAAGCTCTCAAAAGGCATCAGCAACAAAGATATTTCTATGCTTGGCGGTACTATAAAGTTTGATTCTGATTTGAATGACAAACTTCAAAAGCGAAAAAAAGAACCTTCAGATTTTGTTTATTTATTGTCTGAATCCGCTAATGACAAGATCGTATTCGATGACGATAAGCCAATTAGAAATCCAGCAATTGCCATTGACGTTAATGACGATGCAAATGCTAAACCAGAGCGTTTTTGGACAGCATTTAGAAAAAAAGATTTAGATAGTAGAAGCAAGCAGACCTACCTTTTTTTGGATAGTATTTCAGTAAAAAGACGATTTGAAAATAAAGTAATTTTTGGTCGAAAAATCATCCATGGCTTTGTTCCTGTAGGTGCGGTTGACATAGATTTACGAAAGTCTTTTAACTTTAATAACTATGAGGGTTTTAGGTTTTGTGCCGCAGCAACGACAAACGACTTGTTGTCAAAAAAACTGCGCTTGGCGGGTTATCTGGCCTATGGCACAAAAGACGGTCGGTTAAAATACAATCTTGGCACTAGCGCTCGACTTGGACGAAGATCAACGTCGTGGATAGGGTTTTCATATACAGATGATATTCAAGAAATTGCAAGCACTACTTTTTCGGTCGAAAATCGGCAATTTAAGTTGTTTGACACTAGTCTTTTTAACCTGAGTTCATTTTATAACTATGTGTCATGGAAGGCCTATTTAGAAACCAAAATTGTGCCAAAAACCGAAAGCGTTTTGGAAATTTCGCACAATATTATAGACCCGAAATTTGCTTATAAATTTTTTGCAAACGAAAAAATTTATCAAAGTTTTAATCTTACAACTGCCCAATTATCATTGCAGTGGAATCCGTTTAGTGAGTATATGCAAACGCCAAATGGACTATTAGAAAACGTCAAAAAATTTCCTAAGTTTACTATTCAAATCAACAAATCGATTACAAACACATTTGCAAACGATTTTAATTTTACCAAACTAGACTTTAAAACAGAATTTGAAACCAAATATATTGACGGGCAACTTACTAACATTATTTTTTCGACGGGATATGCACTTGGCGATGTGCCAATTACTCATTTATACAACAATTCTCCAAATAGTTTAAACGCAAACAGCCTTTTAGGACGCATTGCGCTTGACGGCGAAAATGATTTTGAAACCATGTACTTTAACGAGTTTTTTTCAAACCAATACGCTTTTTTTCAGTTCAAGCATGAGTTCAAAAGTTTTGAAATATCAAATGATATTAAACCAAATTTTGTATTGGTTTTTAGAACTGCCTTTGGCAATTTAACAAATCCAGAGCAACACCAAGATATAGTTTATAAAACCTTGACGAACGGTTATCTTGAAAGTGGTATTCAACTCAACAAAATTTATAAAGGAGTAGGGCTAGGTTGTTTTTATCGTTTTGGAGCCAATCATTTAGCAACATTTAACGACAATTTTGCAATAAGATTTAGTTACAAACTTGATGTTGGTTTCTAGTTAATTTCTAACAATAAGCACCGTTGGCACATTTGCCAGCCACGTACTTTGTGATTCTACTAGTTTTTTCCAGCTATCAAGGCTTATTAACATTAAATCTTGCTTCGACAAAAATTCTTTTTTCATAATTCTATCGGTAAGCATTGTGATGTTGTCAGGGTGTTTTTGTTCAAGAATTTCGATTGCACTGTTTATAACAAAGTTATTTTTTGCAAAATCATTATTGTCTAAAATTGATATTCTGGCATTAGAATTGTAAATAAGTTTTTGAGCATACTCCATCAAAAAAGTGTCTTCTGAACAAAACACAGGTATAAAAACTTTGTCTAAAGTCTGTAAATCTTTATCGATCAAAATACCAATTGGAAGCTTTGTTTTCGAGATTATCTGACGTGTTCGTTCATCAAAGGGCGAATTTTCGAATAGGCCTTCTTTGCCAGTAAATTTATCTATCAATCGATCTGGATTTATTATCCTTGTTGTAAAACCAAGAACCTTGCCTAGTAGTGTGCCTTCAAAAATAGATTTTCCCAGACCAACCAACAACAAATCATAGTCGCCATTGTTGGCAACTTCTGCAATATTAGTTTCTATATCTACCGTTGGTTTAAAAATGGTACCAATGTCAAGTTTTAACGTTTTTGATTCTTCGATTATTGGCAAAAACCTTTCGCGTTCATAGTCCTCTAGGTTATAAGTGTGCATTTGATCGCTCAGAATAAGGTGCATTGCGGTTATACTAGAGATCTCTTTTTGTTTTTTGGTAAAACTATTTGCAATTCGAAGCAGTGCCTTGCCTTTTTCGTTATTACCAAATGATATTAAAACACGATATTTCTCAGATAGATTTTCGTTGTGACGATCTGTGTTTTCTTTTGTTTTGAACAAAAAATTTATTATATCAAGCGCTGGACCAGTCATAAAAGTAGTTACAAGAGCCATGATAACCATCATTGTAAAAACCTCGGTAGATATAACGCCAAGGTCAAGACCTATGTTAAGTACCACAAGCTCCATGAGCCCACGAGTATTCATAAGCGCACCAATTGTGAGACTGTCTCGCCAATTCTGACCAACGAATTTTGCGGCAAGTGCAGATCCAATAAATTTGCCAACCACCGCCACTAATATAATGTAGGAAGTTATTTTTAATAAATAGGGGTCGTTTATAATGCCAATTTGGGTGCGGAGCCCCGTGAACACAAAAAATAGTGGCAATAATAAAATTACAGAAACGTCCTCGACTTTTTCTATAAAAATAGTTCTAAATTTTGCAATGTCGGGCATAATTACTCCGGTCATAAACGCGCCAAACAACGCATGAATTCCGATTATTTCTGTGCAATAAGACGAAAGGATGAGCGTCAAGAAAAAAATAGCAACAACAGGTTTACTCAAATTGTCTTTGGCGCCATAGAGTTTGCCAATGTGGTTCAAAAAAGGTTTTACAACAAAAAGCATTGTAGCCACATATCCAAATGCCATTAAAATTATATAAAGCGAACTCACAAAGCTGCCTGCTTTTACAATGGCGATAACTGCCGCTAGTAAGCACCAAGCAGTAATGTCGTCGGCCGCGGCACAAGTAATAACAATTGCGCCAAGTTTTGATTTGTGAATGCCTCGTTCTTGAACAATACGTGCCAAGACCGGAAAAGCGGTTATGCTCATTGCTATTCCCATGAAAAGTGCAAATGATAAAAAGTTAATATCTGCCGGCGCAAATTGATTGTAAACAAAAAATGCAAGACCAATACCAAGTGTAAACGGAAAAATAATACTCACATGACTTATGACCACAGCGTCATTGGCGCGATTTTTTAAGATTTTTAAATCGAGTTCCATACCGATTACATACATAAATAGTATCAAGCCAATTTGACTTAAAAACTGTAAATTGGGGAGTGATGCTTTTGGGAATAGTGCCAATGATATTTCAGGAAAATACATGCCCAATAACGACGGACCAAGCGCAATGCCAGCAATTATTTCGCCTATTACAGAGGGTTGCCCAATTTTTTTGAAAACCCATCCAAAAAATCTAGCAACTACAATTATCGTAATTATTTGCAGCAACAAAATCGCTAACGGGTGGTGCACATTTTGGTAAAATGAATTCAGAAAATCTAACCAATGTTTGTCTGCTGTCGCTTTTGGCGACAATGTTTTGATGGTTTCTAGATTTTTTCCAAGTGATAATATCCAAACAATTATTGCCGAAAACCCTCCAGTTATAGTGATGTAAAATATTGAATTTTTGAAATTTTTCACAAATAATAGTTTTTACTTTTACAAAGATGACAAAAACAATTTTAAGAAAAACATTTTTGAATATAAATTATAAATTTTTACAATTTGATAAAACGAAAGCCTTGATGACAAGTCATATTTCGTTAATTTTCAGCACTTTATTGATTTTTTTTACTCTTTAACGATTACATGATTTTTTTTTAATTTTTAAGCTTTTTTATGATAATTTTTAATTATATATCAATAGTTTTGTTTTTTGGGAAGTAACTATATTTCAGTAGATATTGGGGATTATTTGTTGTTATCACTGGTATTTTTCCCATTATTTTAAATTGAGAGAAGTCTGGCAAAATTTTGCCAGACTTTTTTTTGAGGTCATCTTACCCACACGAAACAATATCAATTATCTTAGTTTCGTTTTTTTGAAGTTCAGCTACTTGTTTTTTTTGAATGCAAAATGGTTTATTATAATTTCATTTTCAAAATTCTGGTTGAGATTTTATCTTTGTTAAATTTTTTTCTTTCTCGAAAATTTCAAGTACTTAGCATGGGTTTACTTGTTGTATTTCACTTTTCGCAAAATCCTTAATGATTCTTTAAACGATTTATAAATTGATTTAAAGGGTTTCAGAAAATATTTTGAATCAATTAGGTTTTGTTTTGCAAGCCCAAAACCATTAAAATAGCAAATCATAAACGTCGATGGTAGGTTTTGCAGGTCATGTACCTCTCTGTCAGTTAAAATGATATTGTTTTTAAGTTTTTCGAGCAAAGTCACGTTTGAGTTATAAATATGAAAAAGCAATTTTCTGTTATAAATTGGTGGTTCAAACAGCAGTTTTTGATCAATTTTATAATAACCATTTTCAAAAAAACGAA
>JBDLWE010000006.1:0-40849 GCA_039804445.1 Bacteroidota bacterium
GTTTTCTTGTTGAAAACGATTAAAATTCCAACTCCTGTAGAAATTGCCATGTCTGCAAAATTGAAAATAGCATTAAAAAACCTAAAATTCTCGCCACCCCAAACAGGCAACCAATTTGGGAATTGTCCGTCATAAATCGGGAAATATAGCATGTCGACGACCTTGCCGTGAAACCAGGTTCCGTATGGCTTGTCTGAAAAAGCGGTGGCTACTTGGTAATTACTGTGGTCAAAAATAACGCCATAAAAAACCGAATCAATAATATTGCCAAATGCACCTGCAAGAATTAAAGAAATAGCAACTATCAAAAAGTTTGAGGCTTTTTTTTGGATAGAATCATAGAGCCAATAGGCAATTCCGGTCACGGCAAAAAGCCTGAAAACAGTTAAAATCAATTTGCCATATTCTCCAGGAATTTCGGTACCCCATGCCATGCCGTCGTTTTCTATTAAAATGATTTTGAACCACTTGGCTACGTCTATTTGACCAACTTCGCCATACATATAGGTGGTTTTGATATATATTTTTGTGATTTGATCTAATAACAGAACTAAAAATATGAGTAAACTGGCTTTTTTGAGTGACATTGTAGTTTTTGAATTTTTTGCAAAAGTAATAATAAAATCAAAAAACGCCTCAATATGAGGCGTTAAATATTTGAAAATGTGTAATTTCTATCGCTGTGCATTTTTTGATTCCATGCTCATTGTAGCATGTGGTACAATCATCAACCGTTCTTTGCTGATGAGTTTTCCTGAAACTTTGCAAACGCCGTAGGTTTTGTTTTCTACCCGAAAAAGTGCATTTTTTAAATCACGAATAAATTTTTCTTGACGAATTGCCAATTGCGAGTTTGCTTCTTTACTCATCGTTTCTGATCCTTCTTCAAAGGCCTTGAAGGTTGGGCTTGTGTCGTCTGTACCGTTGTTCAAATCGTTCATGTAGGCACTTTTGATAAGGTCAAGATCGGTTTGTGCTTTATTTATTTTCTTGATAATCAATTCTTTGAATTCTGCAAGATCTGCTTCTGAATATCTTGTAATTTCGTCTGTCATGTTTTTTTATTTTGAAATGAATATTCTTGTTTTGATGTAGTCAAAATCAATTTCTATGCCGTTTTCTAAAGACGCTGTGAATGTTAATTCGTTTGTTAATGTTTCGTCTTTAATATAATTTATGTTTTGGGCAACTGCTTTTTCCAAATCGGTATTTTTTTCTAAAATTATTTTTATTTTATCGGTTACCTCAAAACCAGAATCTTTTCTGATATTTTGAATTCTGTTCACCAGCTCACGCGCAATGCCTTCGTTTCTTAAGCTTTCGTCGATGGTAATGTCTAGTGCCACCGTAATTCCGTTTGAATTTGCGACAAGCCAACCATCTATGTCTTTAGATGAAATTTCGACTTCTGCAATTGACATTTCAATTTTTTTGCCTTCAAATTCAATTTCTATCGAACTATTTTTTTCTAAATCGGCAATTTGTGCAACCGAAAACGATTGAATTTCTTTGGCAATACTTCCCATTTCTTTGCCAAATCGTGGGCCGAGTGTTTTGAAGTTCGGTTTTATTTGTTTCACAATTACGCCCGATGCATCGTCTAAAAGTTCAATTTCTTTTATGTTTACTTCTGCTTTTATCAAATCGGCAACCAACAGAATTTCTTTCTTGAATTCTTTGTTCAAAACCGGAATCATGATTTTTTGCAAAGGTTGTCGCACCTTTATCATTTCTTTCTTTCGTAAAGATAGCACAAGTGACGATATGATTTGTGCATTTTTCATGCGTCGTTCCAGCGATTTATCAACAAAGTTTTCAGCATATTTCGGAAAATCGGACAAATGTACGCTTTCAAACGCCTCAGAACGTGTTCGTAAGGTTAAGTCACGATAAAGTTTTTCGGCAAAAAACGGTGCCACGGCTGCCATCAATTTACTTACTGTTAACAAACAAGCATATAAGGTTTGGTACGCCGCAATTTTGTCTTGACCGTATTCGCCCTTCCAGAACCTGCGTCGGCATAGTCTAACGTACCAATTGCTCAAGTTTTCTTGCACAAAATCTGATATGGCTCGTGTGGCTTTCGTAGGTTCGTAATCGGCATAAGCCTCGTCAACAACTTTCACAAGTGTATTGAGTTCAGACAAAATCCATCGGTCAATTTCTGGTCTTTCGGCTAATGGAATCTCGGCTTCTTCAAACTTAAAATTATCGATATTGGCATATAATGCGAAAAACGAGTAGGTATTATAGAGCGTTCCAAAAAATTTGCGACGCACTTCGGCAATTCCTTCTAGATCAAATTTGAGGTTGTCCCACGGATTTGCGTTAGAAATCATATACCAACGTGTGGCATCGGCACCATTGTCTAATAATGTCTTGAACGGATCGGCGGCATTGCCCAAACGTTTAGACATTTTTTGACCGTTTTTATCTAATACTAGTCCGTTTGACACCACATTTTTGTACGCAACTTTGTCAAAAACTAATGTTGAAATGGCGTGAAGCGTGTAAAACCAACCACGGGTTTGGTCAACGCCTTCGGCAATGAAGTCAGCAGTTGACCAAGACAAATCAGTCCATCCTGAATCCTTCCCAAAGGGAAGGACTTTTGGAACGTCTTTAAACGAAGGCTGTTCTTTTAAAACAATTGATATTTTAGATAATACGTTTTCAATATCATTAATAACCTGGTCGTTTGTAAACCGAATTACCTTGAAACCAAATTCATTTTCTAATATTTCTGTTCTTGCAGCAACTGCCTCAATCACATCAGGGCGATTGTGATAACCGCCATCAACTTCGACAATTAGTTTTCTATCTAAACATATAAAATCAACAATAAATTGATCAATAATGTGCTGTTTTCTAAACTTATATTCTTCAAGTTTTTTTCCTTTCAATGATAACCACAAAACTTTTTCGGCCTCAGTTGGATTATCCTTGTTTTTTAATTTTAGTTCATTCAAAAGCGGGTACAACGAAGCTCTGGCAGTTTGGTAACCCGCAATCTTGGAAACTCCCTTCCTTTGTGAGGGTTGGGGTGGGCTAAACGGGTAATGCCACTGCGCATAAGGCATTGCACCAGAATCGAACCAAACATCTATCAAATCGGCTTCGCGATTCATCGGTTTTCCAGATGGCGAAACAAGCGTGATTTTGTCTACTATGTTTTTGTGTAAATCAATAAAATCATAGTTTTGGTCTGAAAGATTTCCGATTTCAAAACCTTCGTAAGGATTTATTTCTTGAAAACCTGCTGCTATAGATTTTTTAATTTCTAAAATTAATTCTTCGACAGATCCAATCAATACTTCTTCGAGACCATCGTTGGTTCGCCAAATAGGTAATGGAATTCCCCAATATCTAGAGCGCGACAAATTCCAATCGTTTGCATTTTTGAGCCAATTGCCAAAACGACCTTCGCCCGTAGCCTTTGGTTTCCAGTTGATGGTGTCATTAAGTTCTGACATTCTATCGCGAACGGCAGTCATTTTTATAAACCACGAATCTAGCGGATAATACAAAATTGGTTTGTCGGTTCGCCAGCAATGTGGGTAACTGTGCACATATTTTTCGACCTTAAACGCTTTGTTATTTTCTTTTAAATAAATAGCAATTTCGACATCTACCGAGCGTTCTGGAACTTCATTGTCATTATAATATTCATTCTTGACATATTTTCCTGCCAACGAAAGATTATCGCCATTTTCATTTTGTAAAACTGCTAAATCTGCAATAAACTTTCCTTGCAAATCAACAAGAGGCACGTTGTTTGAATCTTTATCAAGAATCAACATGGCCGGAATTTCTGGCACGGCTTCTTTAGCTACCTTGGCATCATCGGCTCCAAAGGTCGGTGCAGTGTGCACAATTCCGGTGCCGTCTTCGGTGGTTACAAAATCGCCAGCAATTACCCGAAAAGCGTGTTCTATATTCTCATTTGGCAAAGCAATTTTCATGAGCTGCTCATAACGAATGCCCACTAAATCCAACCCTTTGCATTCTGCAAGAACTTTAAACGGAATTGTTTTGTTACCTGCTTTAAAATTTTCGAAATCAATCTCATTTGTCGACAATTGAAATCCTTTCCCAAACTGTTTCCCCACCAAATTTTTTGCAAGAATGACTTTGCAAGGCTCGAAAGTATACTGATTAAATGTATCGACAAGAACATAATCAATTTTTGGACCTACGGTCAATGCTGTGTTTGACGGTAGTGTCCAAGGCGTTGTGGTCCAAGCTAAAAAGAAAAGCCCATCCCCGTCCCTTCCTAAAGGGAAGGGGGTAAAGAGACTTATACCAAATGCTTTTTCAATTGAGTTGTCATGCTCCCTTCCCTTTGGGAAGGGCTGGGGATGGGCCTTAAATTGTGCTACGACGCTCGTGTCTGTAACATCACGATAGCTCCCTGGTTGGTTGACTTCGTGTGAGCTCAATCCAGTTCCTGCTTTTGGCGAATAGGGCTGAATGGTATAACCTTTGTAAATCAGACCTTTATTATAAATTTGTTTCAACAACCACCAAACCGACTCCATATATTTTGGTTTGTAAGTAATGTATGGATTTTGCATATCGACCCAATAACCCATTTTTTCGGTCAAGTCGTTCCACACATCTGTATACTGCATTACAGTAGCTTTACAGGCTTCGTTGTAGTCGTCTATAGAAATTTTTGTGCCAATGTCTTCTTTCGTAATACCAAGTTTTGCCTCAGTACCAAGCTCAACGGGAAGTCCGTGCGTGTCCCAACCAGCTTTTCGGTGCACTTGAAAACCTTTTTGAGTTTTATACCTACAAAAAATATCTTTTATAGCGCGAGCCATAACATGGTGAATGCCCGGCAATCCGTTTGCAGATGGCGGTCCTTCAAAAAAAACAAATGGGGTTGCGCCTTCTCTAATCGAAATACTTTTGTCAAAAATCGATTCTTTTTTCCAAAAATCTAATATTTCTTTATCGGTTTCAGGAAGGTTAAGTCCTTTATATTCAGTAAACTTTATGTTCATTATCTTAAATGTAATTCAATGTACGAAAGTAACAAATTGTAACGAGATTTTAAACACAAAAAAACCAAACTTCGTTTCAAACAAAGTTTAGTTTTTATCTTAGTTTTAATTTAAAAAAAATCACTTCTTTTTTGGGCGTTCCGCGCGCCCGCTTGGGCGGGGAGCGCGTCGGTGTTCCGCTCCCAATCTGTCAATGCGAGGCACGAAGCAATCTTTTCAAGAAATTGCTTCGTGTCTCGCATTGACAGGATTTCCGCTCAACACCTAACGCTGGTACTACCGTTGACCAATTTAGCCTAAAAAAAAACCAAACTTCGTGTCTCACAAATTTTGGTTTTTCTTTACGTTGGGCTTTAGTATTGATCGCGTTAAAAAACTAGCATTGTTTTTCTAAAATCGCATTTCTAATATTTTACTTATGATTAACAGCTTCGTATTTCTAAATGTATAGTTTTCTGGAATTACTGCTTGTGATTATGTTTCGTTTTTTGAGAACTATATTTATAATTTACTTTCTAAACTTGTGTAAAAGTACGAATATATGATATTCATTTTAATTTGTCAAGATTTTAAACGAACATTTATGGTCATAAAAACAACTTTTAATATGGTTTTGGTCTAGCCCCAGTTGCAGCGAAAATCCTTTTGTTCAAAAACCTATTTTTTTGTTGGCCACAAACAACGACCAACGAAAGTTCGTTTTTGGGTTACAAAAAAAAGGTTTTTGAACAAAAGATTACTTCATTGATGCAGTTTTATATTGGAATTCAGTGAACGTTGTTTGAAACGGAAGACGGGAAATTGCTCCAAGCCAGATTACTAAAATTTTATGTTTTAATAAAGTATGAAATTCGTAAATTTGTGCTATATATATAGGTATGTTAGAAAAAGAAAATATTTCGTTTGAAAGGACTGTAATCGTTGGGATTGTGACTCAAAATCAGTCTGAGGAGAAGTTGCTGGAATATCTAGACGAGTTGGAGTTTTTGACTTTTACGGCTGGTGGCGAGGTTGTTAAGCGTTTTTATCAGAAAATGGAGCGACCCAACCCAAAGACTTTTCTGGGAACAGGCAAGATGGACGAAATTCACGGATATGTGCGCGAACACAAGATTTCGACTGTGATTTTTGATGACGAACTGTCGCCATCGCAACAAAAAAATATTACTAAAATTCTGGAGTGCAAGGTTTTGGACAGGACCAACTTGATTTTAGATATTTTTGCGCAACGGGCAGAAACGTCTTATGCACGAACGCAAGTAGAGCTGGCGCAATGCCAATATTTGTTGCCGCGATTGTCTGGAATGTGGACGCACCTTGAACGTCAAAAAGGTGGTATCGGGATGCGTGGCCCTGGCGAAACCGAGATTGAAACCGACCGGCGGATTGTGCGGGACAGAATATCGCTGCTTAAAGATAAAATCAAGATTATAGACAAACAAATGTCTGTGCAACGTGGCAACCGTGGTGCAATGGTGAGGGTGGCTTTAGTTGGTTATACAAATGTTGGTAAATCGACAATGATGAATGTAATTAGCAAAAGTGAGGTTTTTGTAGAAAACAAACTTTTTGCAACGTTGGACACAACCGTCAGAAAAGTCGTGATAAAAAACTTGCCTTTTTTGCTGTCAGACACGGTTGGATTTATCAGAAAATTGCCTACACAATTGGTTGATTCTTTTAAAAGTACACTAGACGAAGTGCGCGAAGCAGATTTGCTGTTGCATGTTGTAGACATTTCGCACCCTGATTTTGAAGATCATATTGCATCTGTAAATCAGACTTTGCAAGACATCAAAAGCAATAGCAAACCTGTGATTATGGTTTTTAATAAAATTGATGCTTATAAACATTTGACGATTGATGATGATGATTTGATGACCGAACGAACCAAAAAACATTTTACGCTTTCTGAATGGCAACAGACGTGGATGAGCAATGTTGGCGAAGAGAATGCATTGTTTATTTCGGCAATTAACAAAGAAAATTTTGAGTCGTTTCGAGCACGAATTTACAAAGCTGTCAGGCAAATTCATATTACGAGATTTCCTTATAACAGGTTTTTATATCCTGATTATGAAGACGTTATTGAGCATTTAGATTAAAACCTTGGGCTTTATAGTTGTCCGACAAAACAAACAACAGCAAAAAGCACAATGATTATTGCAGAGGTTTCTGACATCCACTTAATTTCGAGCGCCTCAAAAAAGTTTGCTCCCATGATGGCAAGTGGCGTCATTGTAAACAATAGATTACTATTGTTTTTGTCTGGCACCAACAAAAAAACCGACATTGCTATCAAATAGTTAAAAATAACAAACCTAAATAATGCCTGATGAACCAAAGGTTTGGTCGAATTTGTGAGTACTGCATTTATTAAAAACAATGCAGATATTGAAGCATAGACCGCAAAAGATATGTTTTGAAAAGTATTTGTAAAATATGAAATATTGAAATCATAATTCAAAAAATTATTGAAATTATAGATTAACTGTATGTTAAACTGCAAAGCAAAAACCAAAAAAATTATGGTTGTTGCAAGAAGTGCAATAATAGGTACAATCCAGTTTCTATAATCTCGCGCCGCATAAAACATAACAATTACAAAAACCAATCCAATAAACAAGATTGCCCAAAACTGAAGTATTGATGCAACAAAAATAAGTATTGATGCATCGAAAATTTTTTGTTTAATGCTTTTTAATGATTGTACAGCGACTAATCGTTGAACGGCAAGCACAACGAAAAAATTGGCAATTACACACGAAATATTATTGAAAACTTGTGGGAAAAACAACAAAAACAAAAAACAGAAAAGAACGGTGTAGGCATTGTTTTTTGTGAGATTGTTTTTAATGCCTATAACATTAGTCAGAAAAATTGTGACAATAATAACACCAAAACATAAAACTGAAAGTAATACAGATTTTGGTGACGAAAACAAATTTTGAAATAAACCAAAGGTTGTAAAAACCAGAATTAACAAAATTGAGACCAAGACGTAATTAAATGGGCGAGTTTTGCTAAAAATAGTTGTAATCATTGTTATATTTTATACTTTTGCAAAAGTAATATAATTTTAATAAAAATATGAAAGCTTTTTTTGAAGGAATAGCGTGGTTGTTTGAAAACATACTTTTTGCTCCACACAATTTTTTGCGATCTCTCGAACTGAAAAGTTGGTATGGTTGGTTTTTGGCAAATGGTATCAACTGGATTTTGATGGGAATTTGCGCCTACTACATGGTTTATTGGGTAAAGCAACTACAATTGCATAAAGACAATAACGACGAATATCAAGACACGACTGCTCATTCGTTTTTAAAATAATATCAGTCTAGTTTGTTGTTTTTATAAATCGAAACCTATATCTGTTCTAAAATACATCTTATCAAAATGTAACTTGCTTATGTTTTGATAAGATTTTTTTGTGGCTTCGCCGAAATTTTCTCCAAACGAAGTTACTGCCAAAACACGACCACCATTGCTTACAACTTGGTTGCCTTCTAGCTTTGTTCCTGCATGAAAAACCAACGAATCTAATACGTTTTCTAATCCCGAAATTGTTTTTCCTTTTTCAAACACTTCGGGATATCCGCCAGAAACAAGCATGATGGTAGCGGCACAACGACTGTCGATTTCTAGATCAATGCTATTTAAATTTCCTGCAGCAACTGCTTGAAACAATTTGACCAAATCTGTTTTGAGGCGTGGAATTACAACTTCGGTTTCTGGATCGCCCATCCGAACGTTATACTCAATAACAATTGGCTCGCCTTTTACGACAATGAGGCCAATAAAAATAAACCCTTTATAAACAATGTTGTCATTTTGAAGACCCGCAATTGTGGGTTTTACGATTCGATTTTCGATTTTATTGAGCAAAACGGCATCGGCAAATGGCACAGGCGACACTGCCCCCATGCCACCGGTGTTAAGGCCTGTGTCGCCCTCGCCAATTCGCTTATAGTCTTTGGCGGTTGGTAAAATTTTATAGTTTATACCATCTGTCAGCACAAAAACGCTTAATTCTATGCCGTCAAGAAATTCTTCGATAACAACTTTTTGGCTGGCAGTACCAAATTTTTGTCCAACCAACATATTTCGTAATTCGGTTTTTGCTTCTTGCAAATCATTGATAATCAAAACGCCTTTTCCTGCGGCAAGTCCATCGGCTTTTAGCACAAAAGGTGGTTGCAAACTTTCGAGAAAAACACAACCTTGGTCAACAGTTTCGGCAGTAAAACTGTCGTAAGCCGCAGTTGGAATATAGTTTTTTACTAAAAATTGTTTCGCAAATTCTTTACTTCCTTCTAGTTGTGCACCATGTTTTGATGGACCAATTACAGGAATTTTTTTTAAATTTGGATCATTTTGAAAAAAATCGAAAATACCGTTTACCAAAGGATCTTCTGGGCCAACGACAACCAAATCGATATTTTCTGTAATTACAAGGTTTTTAATTTGCTGAAAATCATTGATATAAATCGATACGTTAGTTGCTATTTGTGCCGTTCCTGCGTTTCCGGGTGCCACAAAAAGTTTAGAACATTGATCAGATTGCAACATTTTCCAAGCCAATGCGTGCTCGCGACCACCAGAACCAAGTAAAAGAATATTCATTTTTTGATGAAATTGAGATATACCGCAAAAATAGTTTGTTTTGTTTTCAAAAAATAATAGTTTTCATTAAAAAACAAATAGTTTTTAAATTACGCAAAACTTTAATAAATTTTACAAAAAAAACAATTGAAACTATTCAATTTTAGTTTAAAAATAAATGGTTTTCCAATTGCAAAAACAAAACATGACTTAGATAAAATTGTTCGTTTTTCTGAGGATGAAAATCTTAAATTTACTGAAAATCAAAAAACAGCGATTCTTGATTTTAATCTAAAAAATAATCCATTCTGCAAAAATATTGTTCATACAAACAGGAGTGGCTCATGGGAAAACCTGCCCATTCTGACTAGAAAAAACTTGTAGCAACCTCTAGAAAAGATACTGTCGCATGGGTTTTTGAAATCTAATGTTTATGTAAACAAAACCATTACCGGAAACATCGGCAACGTAAAAGAGTGCATCATCAAACAGATTGAAATGGATTGTTTTACAATTGAATATGTTTCAGAAAAAAAGCTTTCTGAACGTCAAATTATCGTAATTCATAAAGCTGTAGATTTATATTTAGAGCCAAATTTAAAACTTAAATTTCATCAGAAATTAATTCTAGCTACAAGCAATCGCGGAAAATTAAAACAATTTTCGAGTTTGGTGCAATAAAGTTATTGTTGATGAATTTGTATCTTAATTTTTTAAAATTTTAAAACTTCCGTTTTTGCCATCTTCAAAGATAATTTTTCCGAAATAAATACCTTTTTGAATGTTTTTTGCATTTACCAAAACGGTCGTTTCTGAATTTGCAAACTGTGTCCAAATCAATTTTCCAACAATATCAAAAACTTCTACAGATATAATTTTGTTTGAACTGTTGTTGTTTTTGATTTCAAAACTATCAGTAAATGGATTTGGGAAGACCGAAAACGATTTTTCTGTCAGAAAATTAAAGTTACTTAAAGTTACGGCCTGACTAAAATTCCCTGCTTCATTATTGTTTTTATCTAAAGAAGATACTACAAAATATTTGGTGTCGATTTGGTTTTGCGAAAGCGTCAATTGATTGCCTTGCAGAATATCTATGATTTTTGAACCATCGTCTTTGTTGGTAACTGCTTGCGTAGCCGAATCAAAAGCATAAACTACATATTTGATTGGCAAATCGCCATCACTGGCCGCGGCGGGAGTTGTCCATTTTAAGTTCAGTCCGTTAATCATGACATTAATTGGTAAGTTTGGGCAAATCGCGTCTTTGCCAACCCCCAAAATGGGCGGTGCAAATGACTTATATTTGAACTCGGCAGAAGTCAGCAGTGGGTTTAGTCCTTTTAAATTGTTTTTAATTGCCGAATAATTGTATGCTATTTGCCCTAAAGTTGCGTCCATATTTATACTACGGTTTTGTAAAATTTGATTTTGAATTTCGGTCGCATCCCAATTTCCTTCAGAGGTACTCATTCTATACCAAGCTTGGCTCAGATATAGATGTTTGTTGTTGGTTTTTGCTTGGTCATTCCACCATTTAGTAAGCGAGACATAGTCTTGTGCACCGCCTATTTTCCAGTAGGTTTGCGGCGCTACATAGTCTACTTTTCCTGCATTTAGCCAAGCTGTTGCATCACAAAATAATGCAGAAAACGCAGGGTTTCCTGTTATTCCTGTGGGTGTTCCAGACTTCCAGATTCCGGCAGGACTTACGCCAAAAACGATATTTTTATCCATCGAGGTATTTACAGTAGCAATAGCATCAAATGTTTTGGTTATTAAGCTGTTTACGTTGTTTCGCCTCCAATCTTCAATTGTTGCAATGTTTGTGGGGTTGTTTGCAGCAAAAGTGGCACTGTCTTGGTTTGTGGTCATACCTGCATTCGGATAAAAATAGTCGTCAAAATGAATGCCGTCAATATTATATCTTGTTGAAATATCAACAACAATTTGTTTGATATAATCTTGGACGTCTGGCAGACCAGGGTTCAGAATTTTTTGATTTATATTGTTAGATGAAGTTAAAATCCATGATGGTTGTGTGTTCAAGATGCTGTTTGACGCTGCAGTATATTCTGCTGTGCTTGACCGCACCCGATACGGATTTATCCATGCATGCAAGTCAAGCCCACGCGCGTGCGCCGCAGTAACGGCAAATTCAAGAGGATCCCACAATGGCGATGGCGCAAGCCCCTGTGTGCCTGTAAGTCTGTAACTCCAAGGCTCAATTGTCGACTCATACAGCGCATCAGACTCTGGCCGCACTTGCATAAAGACCGTATTGTATCCGTTTGTTCTCAAATTGTCTAATATAGTAAGTAGTTCTGCTTGTTGCACAGCTGGTGCCGCAGTGCGCGACGATGGCCAATCAATATTAAATATCGATGTCAAAAAAACACCGCGCAAATCTCGTTTAGGCGTTGTTTTGCTAAACTCGCTGCCTGATATACATTGTGATAATAAATTTATTGTAAATGTAAGTAACAGTAATAAGTAAATGTTTTTCATAATTGACGATAATTATCTTTTATAATAGAACCAAAAAAACTAAAAAAGATGAATATTGTGTATACAAATATATTAAAAATTAAAACAAAATTACACATTGACAATTAATTGAAATTTAACACTTAAACCAAAATTTTATTATTTTCTAGTAAAATTACAATTAATATTGTTTCTTACCGTTGTAAGCCGAACTACGAACCCCAAAACCATGCAAAAAAATTTTCTGTTACTTGCCGTTGTTTTTATTTCAATAAATTTATTTTCACAAAAATCTAGCCTTTCGGGAACGATAACCAATAACGAAAAATTTTCGGTTCAAAATGCCGTTATTGCATTACTTACGCCAAAAGATTCTATTCTGTACAAGTTTACAAGGTCTGACCAAAACGGTAAATTTGATTTTAAAAACCTAAAAACAGGATCATTTATTATAATGACATGTCATAGTAGATTTGCCGATTATGTAGAGAATATTGACGTTACTGCAAACGATAATACTATAGGTTCAATTTCGTTGATGAGCAAAGCTGAGTTGTTGAAAGAAATTATCATAAAAACCGGTTCAATGCGCATAAAGGGCGACACCACCAGCTACCGTGCAAGCGATTTTAAGGTTGGTGCCAATGCAAATGTAGATGAGCTTCTGCGAAAACTACCCGGAATTCAAGTAGGAAAAAACGGCGAAATCAAAGCTATGGGCGAAACGGTAAAAAAAGTTTTGGTAGATGGTGAAGAGTTTTTTGGCGATGACCCCAGCATGGCAGTCAAAAATTTGCGGGCTGATGCCGTTAAAGAAGTTCAGGTTTTTGACAAAAAAAGTGACCAAGCCGCTTTTACAGGTATTGACGATGGCAACACCCAAAAAACAATAAATCTAAAATTAAAAGAAGACAAAAAGAAAGGATATTTCGGAAAAATTGATGCGGCAAATGGGCCAATGACCGATTTAGACTCCAGATACAACACCAATATTTTGTTCAGTTCGTTTAAAGCTAAACGAAAATTATCGGCATTTTTGCTTAACGGAAATACAGGTCAAGACGGACTTGATTGGCAAGATAGCGAAAAATTTGGCGGTGGAAACAACAATTTTTCGATGGATATGGACGATGATGGCAATACGAGTTTCCAGTGGACGGGCGGCGCAACCGATGGCGAACCAAACGTGGACACACAAAACGGTTTTATAAAAAACACAAATGCTGGCATGCAATACAGCAACAAATGGAGCGACAAACACAACTTGAATCTGACACCAAAATACAATAATCAAATATATACCAACAACAACAGCCGCTTGAACCGAACGCAGATTGGAGAAAACCAACTCAACGACAATACGACTACAAACACAAATGTTGACCGTAGCAACTACAAATTTAATGTGGTTTATGACGTAAAACTTGACACCATAAACTCTTTGAAAATTACTGCCTCTTCTAATTTTTATAACACTGCAAATGACGATTTTACAGTCGGCAGCACTACTGACGAAAATGGCGTATTAAAAAATAAACGACAGATTTTTGTAGACAACAAATCTGACAAACAAGCCATTTCGACAAATGTTTTGTTTAAACATAAGTTTGCAAAACCACGCCGAACATTGTCTGTAAGCACCTCATGGAATTTGCTGAACAGTAGTCTTGATGGTTTCTTGAAGTCGTCTAACGATAGTTATGCAAATGGTGTTTTGAGCGGCACAAATTTGATAAACCAAAACAAAATTGGCGAACGAAACACGCAAAGTTCCAACATCAATTTTACTTATACCGAGCCATTAAGTAAAAAGTTTGCCCTGCAATTTGCCTATCAACTCGAGTATAATATCGGACAAAGTAAACAATTGACCTATGATTTTTCTGATGCTACCAACCAATATGACATTTTGATTGCCGATTTGTCAAACCAATTTAAACAGACCATAACAGTCAATAAACCCGCGCTTAAAATTAGTTACAACTCTAAGAAAATCAACTATAGTTTTGGTAGTGGTTTTGGTATCACAAAATTCGATTTGCTAGATCGCACGATGAAAATAAACTACGATCGGCGATTTACAAACATTTTTCCGGCAGCTAGTTTTTCATATAAATATAAAGGAAATGCCAACTTGCATTTCAGTTATAATGGTTCGACAAGACAGCCAACTATTGACCAATTGCAACCACTGCGCAACAACCAAGATTTTTTTAATCAAGTAGTGGGAAATCCAGATTTGAAACAATCGTTTACAAACAGTTTTAACATTTCGCAAAACAGTTATGACATGTTGAGTGAATCTAATATTTATCAAGGATGTAGTTTTCGAACCACCTCAAATCAAATTTCGTATAACAATGAAATTGACCCACAAAGTGCCAAAACAATAAGAAAAGCAATAAACACCAACGGAAATTTTTCGGGAAATTATTATATGGGTTACAATTTCAAAATAAAAAAAATTGAATTAGAAGTTGGATTAAATCCATCGGTAAGTTTCAATCGAAATGTAATCAGTATTAATAATATTTTGAATACTTCAGATAATGTGAATTCAAATTTTAGATTATCGTTGATGAAATCTAAAGAAAAAAAATATGATTTTTCTTTGAGCAACGAATTTTCTAACAGTAGAAATGAAACTACACAGAACAACGAAATTAGAACTTTTAACACCAATGATTTAAGTTTTAACGGAAGTGTTTACATTGCCGAAAAATGGAAATTAATGACCGATTATACTTTTAGCACTCGCCAAAAAACCATTGATTTTCAGACCAACTTGAGCAATCAAATCTGGAATGCTAGACTTGAACGCACTTTCAAAAATGACGAGTTCACGGCTTATATCCTAGTGAGAGATATTCTGAATCAAAACATCGGTATCGAAAGATCAAACTTTCAAAACACTATATCGGAAGAACGTAACGACCGTTTGCAACGCTATGCAATGCTTGGTTTTACGTGGAATTTTAAAAACAAAGGCAAGAAAAAACCAGAAGCGTCAACATTAGAAATCAACTAAAATGAAAAATATATATTTAATATCTGTCTTAACTTTGTTTACAACTTTTTGTTTTTCGCAAAAATTTGTAGACAAAGCCATTATTGAATTTGAGGTAAACACCAACCTAAAAAAAATGATGAGCGAAAACAGCTGGTCCGAAAAAATGAAAGAAACCATGTCTGACCTCAAGACTTCTTATTATACTTATGCCTTTGCCGACAACAAAAGCGTTTTTAAATTTGATAGATGGAGCCCAAAAACCAGAATCCCAAAATACGAAAAAGACGAAGACGAAGAAAACGTTTGGTATTTTGATTTGAATTCAAAATTAACGACAATGCAAAAACAAGTTGCCGGAACCAATTTTGTGATGACAGACAGCATCATGAAAATAGAATGGAAAATCACCAACGAAAACCGCGAAATAGCCGGATATAATTGCCGAAAAGCGGTTGGAAAAATTTTTGGCGACGTTTATGTTTTTGCTTTTTATACCGATGAGATTATGATTTCTGGTGGGCCATGCTCAATCAACGGATTGCCCGGAATGATTCTTGGTTTAACAATCCCAAGGCTTCACACGTCGTTTGTTGCAACAAAAGTTGATCTAAAAAATATAGCAGCAACTGAAATTGTGCCCGTAAAAGCCAAAAAAGTTTATACCGAAAAAGAATTGCGAACAACGCTGACCGACGTTACCAAAGATTGGTTTACCTACGGCGATGACGAGGCCGAGAAAAAACTTCGGAAGAATATGTTTTTTTGGAATGCGTTTTTATAATTTTATGACATCTTCGATAATTTTTTGTTTGCAGTTTTCCCAATCAAAATCTTTGAACATTTTGGGTTCTAGTTGATAATCAGCATCTTCAAAATAAGTTAAACTTTTTTGTACCATAAAGACTGATCCATCGATAAATTTTTCGTTGTAAAATGATAAAATGTCCGTTAATGAAAACTCATTCAATAAAAAATATAAATCTATAAAATCTTTTTTCGATCCACGACCAGCTATCGCATTTAATTTCATTGCGGCAATGTCTTTTTTAGAAACCATTCTGATGTTTTCGACAAGTAGACAATCTGTTAATAAAGGATATCTGTAGTTTACAAAATCTACTTTGACATCATTAATTTTTGTAATCAAGATGTTTTTTGTGCTTTGAGCAACTTTTACTTCTCCATATTCTGAAAGTTTTTCTATAAATAATTGCGCATTTATTTCTGAATTTCCAAACAAATCTATATCAATTGAATTTCGATGACCCATTTGTAATGATAATGAGGTGCCGCCGACTAAATTAAAATCTGAAAATAATTTTTCAGACATAATTTTTTTTAAGAGTTCCAGTAAGTCGGGAACAACTGTGTGTGTTTGTAACATCTGAATTCCGTTTTGTCGGTTTTAAAAATAGCTGCTAAATAAGAAAGAGTTACGGCATCGAGACTTCTTAAATTTAGCGAAACTTCCTTAATTGTCTCTAAACCGTAAAGTTGTTTTAATAAATTCCAATCGTTAATAAATCCGTATTCTAAAACTTTTTGAATCAAATGAACTTTATGTTTTTGAAAATCAAACCCATCCAAATCAACATCCCAAAAAAGATATTGAGAAAAATCGTTGATGGTTATTTCATTTTTCATAAGTCAAAGTTACAAATTTTCTAAATAACCATCGTCAACTGAATTCGTTTTCTATCTTCGTCAACCTCAACAACTTTTACGGTAACGTGTTGGTGCAGTTTTACAACCTCGTTTACATCGCTAACAAAACCGGCTTTGAGTTGTGAGATATGAACCAATCCGCTTTCTTTAGTGCCAATATCAACAAAACAACCAAAAGCAGTTATGTTGTTTACAATTCCTGGCAAAATCATACCTGCTCGCAGGTCTTTTATGGTTTTTATGTTGGGGTCAAATTCAAAAATTTTGGCCGATTTTCTGGGGTCAAGTCCTGGCTTTTCGAGTTCTTTAATAATGTCTTTAAGGGTCAATAATCCTATTTCGGGCGTGATATAATTTTCTGGTTTTATGAGCAAGGTTTTTTCTTTATTGGCTATCAAATCATTTACAGAAAGTTTCATGTCTTTAGCCATTTTCTCGACAATGCTGTATGCTTCTGGATGCACAGCCGAATTGTCCAACGGGTTTTTGCCGTCTTTAATTCTAATAAATGCCGCACCTTGTTGATAGGCTTTATCGCCCAACCGTGGTACTTTTTTTAGGTCTTTTCGGTCTGTAAATGCACCATTTTCTTGGCGGTATAGCACAATGTTTTCTGCTAACTTCTCGCCTATTCCGCTCACATAACTAAGCAAATGCTTGCTTGCAGTATTTATGTTAACTCCAACCGAATTCACACATCTTATAACCGTTGCATCAAGCTCTTCTTTCAATTTATTTTGGTCAACATCATGCTGATACTGCCCTACTCCTATTGCTTTCGGGTCAATTTTTACGAGTTCGGCCAATGGGTCTGATAATCGCCGTCCGATAGAAACCGCCCCACGAACTGTAACATCATAATTCGGGAATTCGTCTCTAGCAATTTTGCTAGCCGAATAAACCGATGCACCTGCTTCTGAAACCACAAAAACCTGAACGTCTCTATCAAACTGAATTTTCTTGATAAAAAACTCGGTTTCGCGACTTGCAGTGCCGTTACCTATTGCTATTGCCTCGATATTATAAGCATTTGCCATAGACTTGATTTTTTTCATCGCCATCGCATCTTCGTGCTGTGGAGCATGCGGATAGATGGTTTCGTTGTATAACAACCTGCCGCTTTCGTCCATGCAAGTTATTTTGCAACCGCTTCTAAAACCAGGATCAATTGCCAAAATTCGTTTCTCACCAAGTGGCGGCGCAAGCAATAGTTGCGACAAATTTGTTGCAAAAACCGTTATCGCTGTTGCGTCTGCCTTGACTTTACACACTTGCAAAACTTCGTTTGATATTGCTGGATTTAGTAATCTTTTATAAGAATCTTCGATAGCCAATTGCACATGCGAAATCGAGGGCGAATTTGAATTTGTAATAACCAAATTATCAATCAAATCATAGGTTTCGTCAATATCTGTTTCTATTTTAATTTTGATAAAACCTTCGTTTTCGGCACGGAGCATAGCCAACAATCTATGACTTGGTGCTTTAGCAAGATTTTCTGACCAATCAAAATATTGAAGAAACTTTTGGGCTTCTGTCATTGCGAGTTCCGAAGCAATCGCTTTTTTCTTAACTTCTTTTGTAGTTATTGATGCTTTACGTTGATACAATCGTCGTAAACTTTGTCTAACCGCAATATTTTCGTTTATCCACTCGGCAACAATGTCGCGCGCGCCTTGCAAAGCGGCATCTTCGTTTATTATGTTTTCATTTATATATTTTGATGACAAAAATTCGATATCATCATTTTTTTGTGCAAAAATAGTTTTGGCCAAGGGTTCTAATCCGTTTTCTCGAGCGATATCGGCACGGGTTTTTTTCTTTTTTTTGTAAGGCAAATACAAATCTTCTATTTCTTGAAGGTCAAAACTTTTTTCGATTTTCTGTTTCAATTCTCCCGAAAGTTGTCCCTGCTCGTCAATTGTTTTTAAAATCGATTCTTTTCGTTTTATGATTTCATCAAATTGCTTGACAAGTTTTGCAATTTGCTCAATCACAACCTCATCAAGATTGCCTGTTTGGTCTTTTCGATAACGAGCAATAAACGGAATAGTGCAATCTTCTGACAATAATTTGATGGCTGCCTCAATGTTTTTATCGGCGGTTTGAACTTGGTTTTTTATGAATTGTATTTGGGTCATATTTTACGATTGTTGTAAATAATTTGAGATTCATGTAAAATCTCGCATTATTTACAAATTGTGTGATTTTAATAATTTATTGAAAATTTTTGCCTTTATGAAATTGTGCTTTATTTTATTTACTTGTATTTTTTCTAAAAATCCTAATTGTTCTAAATTATTCAAATCTGCTCTAGCTGTGAAACTCGAAATATTAAATCTGTTTTCTATCTCTTTACTACTCAAAACTCTATCAGCATCTTCGCTTACTGTTTTTAATATTTGTGCTTGTCTTTCATTTACATTAGGTATTTTTATAAATTTTGCGGCTAGAATAACCTCTTTTTGTTTTCTACCAATATAATCCTTTAATCCGATAAACGCATTCTCCATTGTTTTTAAATGATAGGTTATAAAATATGTCATATCATTTTGATCGCTTTCTGTATACAAAAATGCTTTTTCGTATTGAATTTTAGTGTCTTTTATTATGGTCGAAATAGTTAGGTATTCAGTTAGCCAATAGCCGTTTTTTAACATATACCAATAAAAAAGTGTTCTTGCAGTTCGTCCGTTTCCATCAGTAAATGGGTGTATCCAACCGATCATGAAGTGAATAAT
This sequence comes from Bacteroidota bacterium, assembly GCA_039804445.1. GTDB lineage: Bacteria > Bacteroidota > Bacteroidia > Flavobacteriales > Flavobacteriaceae > Flavobacterium. The sequence goes on from JBDLWE010000006.1 coordinate 19,515, forward strand.
AATCCCTTTTATTATCGGATGAATAAATGCCTTTTGCTCATTATTAAAAAAATCACATAAATCGTTGATTAAAGTTTTAATTTCAAGATGATTTGGCGGTGTATGAACAATTTCGCTATTGGTATAATTTACAACATATATGTCATTGTTTTGTCGAAAAACACCTTCCTCATCTTTATTTTCAAGGGTGTTGTAAGAAATTAAATTATGAATGTATAATAATTTTTCGGGTGTTAAATCTTCTGTTTTGTGTTGAACAACATGCTTCATCGTAACAAAGTTGTTCATAATCATTTGCTCTGATTTATTTTTAGGCTTAAGTTCTTTTTGAATCATTTCTTTAGCTTTTTTTCGAGTAGTGTTAGCGCCTTCCATTTGACTACTCGAAATAGCTTCTTCCATTATTGAACTAATCATGAACTTAGTTTTGTCAGTTTCGGCTATACCAACATTGCTACCAAGATTGCCTCCAATGTGCAAATCAAAATAATGTAAAAGACGCTGAACAAAATCTGTTTGTACAAACTGAAATAAATTACTACCAAAAGAGATAGTTTGCGAATTAAACGAACGTGACAATTTGATTGCACTCCAATATTCTTGAGGTGTTGCAGTTTTTGCTTTATATTTTACTTTATCCCAATATAAATATTCGTCATTAATTTCTTTTAGCTCTCCAGATGCTCTAAGTTTAGTATATAAATCAATACTTTTCTCATCGTACATTTTAACTGGTGGTGGAGATTCAATCATAAAATTAAATTTTTGCTAAAATAAGTAAATAATGCGAGATTCATGTAAAATCTCGCATTATTTACATTGTTTTTATTTTACAACATCAGTTTTTACAATAAATCAACAATTTTTCGGTCGTTACTCAATCTCGGAATTTTGTTTTGTCCGCCAAGTTTGCCTACAGATTTCATGTAGTTTTGAAATCCGTTTTTTTGCACAACCGAAATTTTTAGTGGTTGTAAAACATTGCCTACAATCAAATCGTCATAATAAGTGTTTTGAAGCCTCATGCTTTGGTCTATTTTTTGGGCAAAATCTTCGAGCTTTTCGGGTTGGTTTTCAAACTCAATAAACCACTCGTGAAATGGCAAACCGTTTTCGGGTATAATTTGTGGTGCAACGGTAAACTCGTTTACACGCACATTTGTGCCAACCAATGCTAGACTCAATGCGGTTTCGACTTCTTTGCCAATAACGTGTTCGCCAAAAGCAGAAATGTAGTGTTTGATGCGGCCAGAAACAATGATTTTGTATGGGACGAGGGATGTAAACTGAATAGTGTCGCCAATGTTGTAGCCCCAAAGTCCTGCGTTGGTGGAAATTATCAGCACATAGTTTTCGTGAAGTTCGACTTCGCCAATGGTGTATCGACGTGGATTTTCATTAAAAAATTCGTCAGATTTTATAAATTCATAAAAAATACCGTTGTCTAGCAACAGCAACATTCCTTTGTCGGACTGTTGGTTTTGATAAGCAAAAAAACCTTCGGATGCTGGAAAAAGTTCTATAGAATCTACTTTTCGACCTATCAGGTTTTCAAACTTGGCGCGATAAGGTTCATAGTTTACGCCACCGTAGATAAAAAGATTAAAGTTTTTGAAAATCTGGCCAACTGGCTTATTGGCCTTGGCTTGTAGTTTTTCAAAATACATTTGCACCCAACTTGGTATGCCCGAAATTACGGTCATGTCTTGGTCAAATGTTTCTGTAACAATGGCGTTTACTTTGGTTTCCCAATCTTCGATGCAGTTTGTTTTCCAGGATGGCATTCGGTTTTTTTGCAGATATTTAGGCACAAAATGCGCCACGATGCCGGACAGGCGGCCAAGTTTTATTCCGTTTTTGAGTTCAAGTTCTGGGCTGCCTTGCAAGAAAATCATTTTGCCGTTTACAAAACTTGCGTTTTGCGTTTCATGAATATAGCTTAATATTGCGTTTCGTGCGGCGTTAATATGCGTTGGCATTGATTCCTTAGTCAACGGAATGTGTTTTGCGCCAGATGTTGTGCCAGATGTTTTGGCAAAATATAGGGGTAGTCCTGGCCACAAGACATTGTGTTTTCCTGCTACGACTTGGTCAACATAATACCGCAGTTGCTCATAATCTCGAACGGGAATTTGTGCTGCAAAATCTTGAAAAGATTTAATGTTTGAAAAACCGTGGTCGATGCCAAACTGAGTGTTTTGGGCGGTTTTGATAAGGTTTTCAAAAACGCGTTGTTGGGTTTGTACAGGATTATTGCCCCATTTTTGGGTTTTGATGTAGATTCTTTTGGCGAATAGTAGTGCGAGTTTGGATTTGAGTTTTGACACAGATTAGGTTTTATAACCGCAAATTACGCAAATTTTTGCAAATTATAGGTTTGTTTTTGCTGCATATTAATAAAGATTTGCACAGATTTTAGGATTTGGTCTGACCGCAAATTAAGCAAATTTTTGCAAATTATAGGTTTGTTTTTGCTGCATATTAATAAAGATTTGCACAGATTTTAGTTTTATTTTGACCACAGATTGAATGGATTTGCACAGTTTGCGGATTTTTATGACTACAAATTATGCGGATTTTCGTAAATTTTTTTATGTACTAAGTTATTCGACTATGCACGATCTTGCGTTAGGGATTACTTCGTCTCTTCGCACTTTAAAGCTCGGGTGAAGCGGCATCCTTTTTTGAAATTTGGACTTCGACGGAAACATACGTTGTCCAAATTTTAAAAAAGATATAGCGGCAAACCCAGGCATTGTTATCAAAAAGGCGCCAGATTGCCACGTGCCTCGCAATGCCAATGTTGCGCCTTTTTGCTAACAAGGCAACGCCCAACTTATTTTGAAACGGGATGATTTTTTATAAAATCTTTTTCTTGGTCGGTGGCGTCTAAATCGACTTGGATTTCTGTGGGATTATCGGTTTTTGTAATTGAATCTTTTGAGAGTTTTGCATATTCTACCTGTCCCATGAGTACTTTTTTGATAGAGGTAATGTATGCTTCGTTTTTGGCAAGAGCGGTTGTTAGCGAATCTGATTTGAGGGCAAGTTGTGTGGCATTTCGTTTGAGATCGCCTGAGGCGTAACCCGGAATATACTCGCGCAAGGGCGTAAAGGCAATGAAAAATGTGGTAAGTGTGACGATAAGGATGGCGCCGATTGTGCCTACCACAAAGACGTTCATGATGGTGAGGCGGAGCGAAAAAATTTCCTCAAAAGTTTCTTCGTTTACAACGACGAGGCGACTTTTGGTATATAGTTTTTTTTTGAGGAGCTGTCGTTTGAGGCGATTCAAAATTGTGGTTTTAAAGTTGGAAAGTTTTGATGTTAAAAAGTTCGAAGCCAAAACTTTTTAAAGATTTTTATTTACAAATTTATGAAAAAAATCTGTATTTGATGATGCAATAAATGGCCCTGAAACCATCGCGCCAATTTATTTTTTTGCCTTCTTCAAAGGTACGTCCGTAGTAACTAATGCCGACTTCGTAGATTCTGATTCGTGGGATTTTGGCAATTTTGGCGGTGACTTCGGGCTCGAAACCAAATCGCTTTTCTACCAATTTTATGGGTTTTATGATTTCTGACCGAAACATTTTGTAACAGGTTTCCATGTCGGTAAGATTCAAATCGGTGAGAGCATTGCTTAAAAAAGTAAGCAATTTGTTGCCGACGGAATGCCAAAAAAATAAGATTCGGTGTGGGTTTCCGCCCATAAACCTAGAGCCGTAGACCACGTCGGCCACGCCAGAAAGAATTGGTTTGAGTAGAATATTATACTCTTGAGGGTCGTACTCGAGGTCGGCATCTTGAACGATGATGATGTCGCCTGTGGCTCGGGCGATGCCTGTATGGATTGCTGCGCCTTTACCTAGGTTTACAGCAAGGTCAAAAAACTGAATATTGAGTTCGGGATTATTGCATATATAATTTTTGACGATTTTTGAAGTTGCGTCGGTACTACAATCGTTGATAATTACTATTTCTTTTTGGAAATTTTCGAGTAAAGTAACTGCTTTTATTTTGTCTAATATATAATGTATAGTTGGTGCTTCGTTATAAGCTGGAATGATGATCGATAGCGTTTTGAAATCTTGCATGGGCAAATATTGGGATTTTTGGGGTGATTTGCAAGTTTTATAGTCAGCAAAAACATAAAACTGTTTGAAATTCAAGTCTTGAAATGATTGAGATAATTATGATGTTGAGCCGTGAGCGCCACCTATACAGTAAAGTTTTTGTTTTCAGAAAAAACCTTGATCAGCGGCGCAAGTTTTATGGCTTCAAGACACGTGCCTAGCATGAAAAGGATGAATTTCATGATTTTTAAATTGTAAAAATAATGAAATAATGCACAAATCAAAAAAACAAAAGTCGAATTTTCTTTTATAAAAATTAACAAATATGCCTTCGTTTTATAAAATTTTAAAATTTTGGGGCTGCACAAAATAATGTTTAGGAAAATCCGTTATGTCTTAAATTTTATTATTTTTGCTTAAATTTTCTAATATTATGAAGTATTTGTTTTTGTTTTTAGGAATTGTTTTAATTACAAGTTGTAAAAACAAACAAGAAGTTGTAAAAGAAATTGAGAGAAAATTACCTACATATGACGTTATTGTTGACGTAATTATTCCTTCTGATGAAGAGCTGATTTTACTTTACAAAAATGGCCCAGGCGAATTTGTAGACTCAAAGACTGTTTGGTTAGGGGTAAAGGGTAGTGAAGCGTCACAAACATTGGTTTTTAGTTTGCCAGAAGGAGTGATGCCAACAGATTTTAGATTAGATATAGGAAGAAATGAATACAAGGGATTGAAAAGTTTAGAAATTAAAAAAATATCCTTGAGGTATGAAAACAGAAGATTAGATATTAGACAAGAGGATGTAAACAAGTATTTTCAAATAAATAAGTATATCGGTTTTGATCAATCAACAAAAAAATATTCTTTTTCAAAAGGTCAAGATGGTTCATATGATCCTTATTTTCTTGCATCCCCACTATTATATAGCGATATAAAAAAAATCGCGGGATACACCTTTTGAAAAATAGGTTTTTAAGTTTTTTAAAGGTTAATTTTATTAACCTTTTTTATTTTTTAGTATTCATGAAAAATTTTATTTTAAAAAAAATTCAAAATCATGCGTCACTTTTTGTAATAGTACTTGGGGCTATATTGTTTTTTTTAACAAATATTATATTAAAACAAAATTTGTCTAGCGCAGAGTACGGTTCGTATTCAATTTTTGTTACATTTTTTTTTATGTGTTTTATTTATGGGCCACTTGGTTTTGAGCAGGTTTTGTTAAGGCATTCATTTTCAGTTTCTAAAAACATTATTTCTTTACAAAAAAGCCAAATTTATATAGTGGCTTGCTTATTAGTTTTTTCTTCTGTGTGTTTTTTTAAACTTATTACCATTTCTTATAAAGGTGTTTTTGGAAATGATTTTCTGTTGTTACTGTCCGTTTTTTGCATGAGCTCTTTAACCATTTTATATTCTATATTTAGATTAAATGAAGATTACATAATTGCTCAAGTTGTTTTAAACGGTTACAAAATTATACTTTTTGTGATTGTTTGTATTATGACAATTTATTCAAATACTGATTTGGTTGCATTAAAAGACTATCTTTTGTATGTGCCTATTATAGTTTTTTTTGCTGCAGCTTTTATGTTTACTCAAAAAATTAAACTTACATTCAATCAAAGTGTCTCAACCAAAAAACTATTATCATCTCATCTTTACTTTTTTATATCGCTTAGTTCATTTACCTTAATTAATTTTTGTGATAGATTTCTTATTGAAAAAAAACTTGGAGAAATTCAAGTGGGAGACTATTTTTTTTTATCTAATGTTTTTCTAGCACCTTTTGCTATCATGCAAAATTATATAGGTTTTAAAAAATTAGCCGCCTATAAAAATAAATTTAACATAAAAATTTATCAAACAAATAACAAACAAATTGGCTTTATTGTAATATTTATTAGTTTGTGTTTATTAGTTGTTGCATTTTTTTCTGACGCTGTCGGTATTTTAAATTTTAAATTTTTGATAAACTTAAAATTGATATTACTTTTACTTTTAATGGCAATTACAAGAATGTTTTCTTTGACGGTTGGTGTGGCTTTTGATTTGTTAATAAACGTGGTTTATTTGCGTAACGCAAACATGTTTTTTTTAGGTTTTACAATAATGCTTCTTTCGTTACTACTTTATATTCCGTGCAATATCGAAATAATAGTTGCTACGCTTTGGATTATTTGGCTCTCAAGATTAGTTGTAATGCATTGCCTATTGATGATTCATTTAAAATCAACACCTAATGTTAAATAGTATCATGCGGTTTTTGTTTTTTTTGGGATTGTTTTTTTTTCCATTTAATAGTTTTAAAGGACTTGACTATCTTGGAGAATTCAAAAATGAATCTGGAGCGTATTTTTTTGTTGTTGGTTTTATTGTGCTTGTTTTTTCAAAAAACATTTATATTCCATTTAAAAACAAAATTTTTATAGTTTTAATGTTTTTTGTACTTTGGTGTTTCGTTTGTACATTGTTAAATTTAAACACGGTTAATTTAAATTATTTTAAACACACAACAGGTCTTAACAGATTTATTAGACAATATTTTTCATTAATAATCTCATCAACTGTGTTCTTTTTGTTTTATTGCAATGTGCTTTACAAAATGTCAATTAAAGAAATCATTTTTAAAATACGCAAAGTGTTTCTGTTTTCATTAAGTTTTGCACTTGTTCTTGGTAGCATCGAATTATTGGCAGAGGTTTACGGAGTCGGTATTGCTGGAAAACTTATCAAGTTCTGTAATTTTTTTCCGTTTTTAGAAAAAGAACTAATTGATAATCGTGTCTCTGCTTTTGCCGACGAACCACCGTTTTTTGCAGTGTATCTTATTACAATTGCAGGATGGATGTTTAGTTATATTCTGACTAGCAAATCTGTATTTAAATATTTTCCTGCGTTTGGCGTTTTATTGTTGACTTTTTATTCAGGCTCAAGAACAGCCTTTATTGTTGTCACAATACAATTTTTATTGTTTCTGCCATTTGTTATTTCAAAAAATCAAATACTTGTTTCATTAAAATATTTTGCGGTATCAATTGTGGTAATAAGCATAGGAACACTAACCTTTGGTAGCACAAAATTTTTAAATGATCTAGAAAAAAAAGTTGAATCTCTTGATTTTAGTGGTAATTTAAAGAAAAACATATCAAATCAGTCGCGATTTGGCATGCAAGTGGCGGCATTACAGGTTTTTAAATCAAATCCGATTACGGGGGTTGGCTTTGGTCAAGTAGCTTACCATGCTCGAAAGCATTATCCGGGATGGGCCACAAGAGACAATTACGAATTTACACTTTGGTACAAGAACCCCGCATTAAAAGCATTTCCGCCAAGTTATAATATGTATACCAGATTGTTGGCTGAAGTTGGAATTGTTGGGTTTATAATTTTTTGTACAATAATCATATTTGTAGTTAAGGGGGCGAAACAACTGATAAAAAACAATAATTTTGAAATAAAAACACTCGGCATAATTCTTTTAATATGTTTTGTTGGTCTATTTATAAACCTTCTTCAAATAGACACTTTTAGACTATATGGTATTTGGATTTCTATTGCACTTTTGATCGTTGTGCAACAAAAAACAAAACAACTCGATGAATAATTGTGCTGTTTTAATACCTGTTTATAACAACGGTACTGGAATACTATCTTCTATTGCGTCAATCAATAAAGACGAATATATAGATATTGTTATTGTAGACGATGGCAGCAAAACAAATTTGATAAACGAATTTAAAATCAAACATGCTTTTAAGGCAAACGGGGCGGTTGTGTTTTTAAAAAATACTGTAAATGTCGGTATTGAAAAAGCTTTAAATTATGGTTTGCAGTACATTATAAATGCTAATTATAAATATACTGCACGACTAGATGCTGGTGATATTTGCTTGGGAATGCGATTTCGAATTCAAGAAGAATACCTAAAAATAAATATCGAAACAAAACTTTTAGGGTCTAATGCGTCTGCAGTAGACATGAGCGGTAAAGAAATTTTTAAATATAATTTTCCTTTAAATCACCAAGAAATTATTGACAAAATTTATATCAATGCTGTATTTGTTCACCCAACGATCATGTTTTGTAATGATATTTTAGAAAAAACTGGTTTATATCCAACAAAATATTTAGCAGCTGAAGACTATGGCTTTACCTTAAAAATTGCGCGTAAATACAAAGTAGAAAACTTATCTGATTGTCTTGTTCAAGTAGAACTTAATCCAAATGGAATATCAATTTCTAGACGAAAGACTCAAATTAAAAGTAGGATTTTTGTCATTGTTGATAATTTTTACCTTGGCTTTAATCCACTTTATGGTTTGATCAGAAACATTGTTTTATATATTGCGCCAGATAATTTAATTTATTTTTTGAAAAACAAGTTTGTTCATAAGAAATAAAATATACCTACTTGATGATATTCAATAACATAATTTATAATTATAATTTACAAACCGATAAAGTAGCAGGTCTACTTTATGAACTTGCATTTGTTTTGTTTGTGATTACATGCCCTTTGTTTGTGGTAATATCAAATATTTTTTTAATTATACTTTTATTTTTGTTTCTATACAGTTTGAAAAAAGAAAGATTTTTTTTTCAATACAACACTGCTTTTCGTATTCTTTGGGGTCTAATGTTTTTTCTGATAATCAAATCCATTTTCAATAAATCCTTTGCAGACGATTTTGTCTACTATCAAAAATCGTACAGTTTTCTTTTGATCCCCGTTTTATATACAAAAATAAAAAACTCATCACTTTTAAAGAACGGGCTTATATTTTCGGTTTTATTATGTGTGTTCGTGGCAACTATAAATTTAATTAAATATTATTGTGTTTTTCATTATTTTCCACTCACAGAAGGTCTAGAGGTTAATCAAATATTGAAAATTGAACGTCCTTATTTTGGGTTTTTACTTATAATAGGCATCGTGTTTTGTGCAGAATTAATAGTAAAATCGAATACTATCCAAAAATTAATTTATCTAACAATTGCATTAATTTTTACAGGTTTTATGTTTTTTATATCTGCGCGAAATGCAATTCTTACGCTGTCTTTATTGATAATTATTTACTTTATGTTTTTTTTGCATCTGTCTTTTTTAAAAAAAATATTTTTGAGTATTGGCGTTTTAATTGCGATTGGCCTTATCGCTGCAAACAGTAGTAATTTCAAAACCCGTATTTTTTATAATAAAAATCCTTCAGAAATTATAAAAAATAATTTAGAAAACGAACCCAGAATAATTATTTGGCCAAGCGTCTTTGATGCAACAAATTCTATAAATTTTAATTGTTTTGTGGGTTTTTCAAATATAAAAACTGCCAACGATTCTTTGACAAACTCTTGTGTTCAACGATTATATAACAATCCAGGACGAGCAGAATGGTTTAAATCAATAAGGTATAATTCTCACAATCAATTCTTGAGCTATTACTTGATAGGAGGAATTTGTGGTTTTTCACTAATTGCAATATTCTTTACTACATTATTTATAAACCATTATAAGCACTTCTTTGAGTTTGCAATAATATTTGCAATATTTTGTTTTTTTGTTTTCGAAAATGTTCTAGAACGACAATTCGGTTGTCAACTCACTGCCATTTTATTGTCAATAATTGTTTTCAAAAAATGAATAAAATAAAGATAATACACGTCGCACACGCTGTAGGTGGCGTAGATACATACATTCGTTTGCTCATAAATAATGTAAATCCCGATCGTTTTGAAAATATTGTTGTTAATGGAAAGACCGATTCTAACAAGCCATATTTTGACTACAACTTAAAACCAATAAAAAATTATAAAACAAATATCGTTAGAAATATATCTGTAATAAATGATATTATTGCAATTGCTCAAATTTTTAAAATAGTAAAAAAAGAAAACCCTGATATTATTCATGCACACAGCACCAAAGGCGGCGTACTCGGCAGAGTCGTTGGTTTTATGTGTAATAAAAAAACATTTTTTACGCCCAATGCCTATTCATATTTAAGTACAAACAATTTTTTAAAAAAAAAATTATATATTTTAATCGAAAAAATATTGTCAAAAACCAATAGCGCATTAATAGCAACTTCAAATTCTGAACTAGAAAATGGCTTGACAAACGGCGGGTATAATAAGGTAAATTCTAATCTTTTTAACAATTGTATCGAACCAATTTTAGAAATTAACGATCTTACTATACAAAAAACGTGGCCTCATAAATATATTTGCTCTGTTGGGCGACCATCTTATCAAAAAAATATTGAATTAATGATCGAGGTTATACATCTACTTAAACAAAAGACCGATATTCACTTGGTTTTAATGGGGGTTGGACATTATATGAATCAATTAGAAACTGTCAAAAATCTTATTATAAAACTAAATTTACAAAACAATGTAACATTACTTAACTGGACCTCAAGAGAAGATGTTTTTAATGTCATTAAAAATTCACATATATATGTGTCGACCGCCAGGTATGAGGGTCTGCCCTATTCAGTTATTGAAAGCATGGCACTTGCAAAGCCGTGTGTAGTGTCAAATTGTGATGGCAATCGAGATTTAATTATAGACGACCAAAACGGGTTTTTAATAAACAGTAATAAACCTGTTGACTTTTGTAATAAAATTCTAGATTTGCTTTCTGATGATAATAAACTAAATTCGTTTTCTAAAAACGCCCTTGATCTTTTTAATAAAAATTATAACATCAAGAAAAATATTGTTCTATTAGAAAATTTATATAGCGCTAATATTTTTAAAAAATAAATATTGATGATTTTAGAAAACTTGAAAAACATAATTAAAAAAGAAAAGTTTCATCCTGGTTTTCTGGGGTTTATAATTAATAATAATTTTTTGATTAGAAAAGCCCTTCAGAAAACTATAAAATCAAACGCTCATTTACTAAATGGAAATCTCTTAGATTTTGGATGCGGCAGCAAGCCTTACAAATGTTTTTTTATAAATATAGAAAAATATATTGGTATTGATTATAAAATTGAAGGCCGTGACGGGCATCAAAAAGAAGTAGATGTTTTTTATGATGGAAAAAAAATTCCATTTGATGATAATTATTTTGACTCTATTTTGTGTACCGAAGTTTTAGAACATGTTTTTAATATCGAAGAGCTGCTTTCAGAATTTAACAGGGTCTTAAAACCAAAAGGAAAGGTACTCATAACAACACCTTTTATGTGGGAGGAACATGAAATGCCTTATGATTTTGCCCGATACACAACGCCAGCGCTAGAATATCTTTATAAAAAAAACGGGTTTAAAATTATTAAAAATCATAAAGTTGGCGATTATATTCAAGTTATAATGCAATTTAATATCAACTACATTAAAAATATTTTGCCAAAAAATAAAATTGCAAAACAAGTGTTTCTAATTCCATTTATTTTGTTTTTTAATCTCTGTGGTATCATTTTAGGTTTTATACTTCCAACTGAACAAACGGCATATTTTAATAATATATTTTTTATAGAGAAAATATAGATTCTAACAAATAATTAGAATTTGTAAACAAAATTCTAAATTTTTAAAACCGTTAGGAAATTAAAATCAATGATTTTAAAAACCAGTAAATAAGACCAAAATGAAATAAACACAATAAACAGACCTTTTTTAAAGCCTATTGTAACAATTTTTAGATTATTAATGCGTTAAACTCAATTGTTAACACATATATAAAATACAAATTTAACCAAGTGCTCTTAAAAAATTAAATTTGCTAATGTGCACAAATTTCGCCTATGCTAATTTAAAATTAAATTGCGATTTTACGAATGAAGATTTTTTCTTGCTATCCAAATATTTTAAAGTATCTACAAAATCAAGATTTGGTTTCTGCGACACTAATTTCATTGGTTTTAATAGCAATTCCGTTTAAACATTTATATAGCAACATTGCACTTGCGTTTTTTATTTTACATTTTGTTTTTACAACAAATAAAATAAAATATCTCTTCAGGTTTTCTTTGCTTCTTCCAATATTGTTATATTCTGTAATGGTTTTATCGCTATTGTGGACAACAAATTTTTCTGCTACATTAAATGGCCTTCGCAAAGAAATTTTGTTTTTGGTTTTGCCAATTGTTTTTATTTTTAAACCATCCTTTACCGCATATATAAAAAATTTACTGCTGAGACAATTTTCATTCGGCATGACCATTTATGCCGCACTTTGTTTCATTTGTTCGAGTATAAAATTTTATAACACAGGAAACAAAAATGTTTTTTTGTTTCACGAACTCGTTACTGTAGAAGTAAACGCAATTTATATTGCTGTCTTTGCCACCTTAGCGTTATTTTATTTTATACAACTTCAAAACAAAAAAAATATTGATTTTGTGGCAATTTATATGCTGTTTATTTTTCTAATATTTTTATCCTCCAAAACTGTCTGCTTCATTGGTTGCTTTTTAGGTCTGTGGTATTATATCAACTATGCAAAGACGTCTTCGGGCATAAAAATTGTTTCTGCGGCAATATCATTGACGTTTATTATGTTTTCTTTTCTGTATGTAGATACAATCAAAAACAGATTTTTAGAAGAATATGAAACTGCATTTGTAGATAACTCCTTAAATAATTCGCTCGGTTCTCCCGAAAGCAAAGTGTTAAATATTAGTTTAAAACAAGCATGGACAAAAGACAAATTCAATCCAAATGAGTTCTTTCCGGGTACAGCTTTCAGAATCGTGCATATTAGGTTTTTTTCAGAAATTATAAAAACAAAAAAAAACATATACTTAGGTCTCGGACAAGATGCCTCTGAAAAATCAATAAAACAAACGTATAACCAATACAAACTGTTCGAAAATTATAACTATTTTAATTTTCATAATCAATACATCCAAATCTTTGCCGAATTGGGTATTCTAGGCTTTTTTGTTTTTTTATATATGATTTTTTTTAATATTCAACAAGCTATGCGTCATGATGATTTTCTACACCTGGTCTTTGCGTCATCTACCGCCATAATTTTTTTGACAGAGTCAATGCTTTGTCGCCAACGCGGTATTGTGTTTTTTATTGTTTTATATTGTATCTTTAACACGACAGCAATTGAGCAAAAAAAGCTCGAAATTTAATTTCATGAAAAGAATTCTCATCACCGGCGCGGCTGGCTTTCTTGGCTCACATCTTTGCGATCGATTTATAAAAGAAGGCTATTTTGTTGTCGGGATGGACAACCTGATAACGGGCGATCTCAAAAATATCGAACACCTATTTAAACTCGAACATTTTGAGTTTTATCATCACGATATAACCAAGTTTGTTCACATTGCAGGCAATTTAGATTATATCTTGCATTTTGCGTCGCCAGCCAGCCCGATAGATTATCTAAAGATTCCTATCCAAACCCTCAAGGTAGGGTCGCTTGGCACACACAATTTGCTTGGTTTGGCTCGTGTCAAAAAAGCAAGAATCCTGATTGCATCAACTTCAGAAATTTATGGCGATCCACTCGTTCATCCACAAACAGAAGAATATTATGGTAACGTAAACACCATTGGTCCGCGCGGTGTTTATGACGAGGCCAAACGTTTTCAAGAATCTATCACCATGGCATACCATACTTTTCATGGCTTGGAAACCAGAATCGTAAGAATTTTTAACACCTACGGGCCACGAATGCGCCTGAACGACGGACGCGTAATTCCAGCTTTTATTGGCCAGGCGCTTCGTGGCGAAGACCTTACAATTTTTGGCGATGGGTCGCAAACACGTTCTTTTTGTTATGTTGACGATCAAGTCGAAGGCATTTTCAGGCTACTACATTCTGACTATCACTTGCCCGTAAACATTGGCAACCCCGACGAAATTACAATCAAAGACTTTGCCAATGAAATCATTAAACTAACAGGCACCTCTCAAAAAGTGGTTTATCATCCGCTGCCTATGAACGACCCTATGCAACGGCAACCTGATACTACAAAAGCACACGAAATTTTGGGATGGACCGCAAAAGTAACTCGAGAAGAAGGCATGAAAATCACTTATGATTATTTCAAATCATTGTCTAACGACGAGTTGTTGAAAGAAGAGCACAAAGATTTTTCTAAGTACATTAACTAATGAGGAAACAAACCGGTAGATATTCAAATTATTTACGGCCAATAACATTTTGTTTAGACCTGATTATTGTTCAGGTAATGATTAGAACAATATTGCCACTACCATATCACTTCCTATACTTCCATATATTTGTTTCTTTAATCTGGATAATTTGTGCTTTGAATTTTCAGTTTTATGAAGTCTATCGGTTTACTAAAGGAATCTCAATTTTTGAAAAAACCATAAAGCAGTTTGGAGTATTTGGCGCACTAAATTATGCCTTTACCGGATTTTATTTTAATGACGTACAATCATACCGAATTGCATACTATGTATTGATTTGTTTTTTGATTATCACTTTTTTTAAGTTATTTGTTTTTTATTTTTTAAAAAAATACCGTCTTTTTTTTGGCGGAAATTACAGAAAAGTTGTCGTGCTGGGTGTTGCAAATAAAACAAATCAATTAATAGATTTTTTTGAAGATAATCCAGATTTTGGTTACAGAATGATCAAAAACTTTGATTCAAACCTAAACAAAGATTTACAAATTTCAAATTTTTATAAATATATAAAAACCGTATCAAAAGACGACAAAATTGATGAGGTGTACGCAACTCTTTCAGATCTTAATGAATCTGAACTTAATGAATTAATAGATTTTTGTGACAACAATTTAAAAACATTAAAGTTTATTCCCGATGAAAACGACTATTTGATAAAAAACACAAAACTTGATTATTATGCTTTTATTCCGATACTATCCGCAAGAAAAATTCCATTAGATGACATATTAAATCAAATTATAAAAAGAACTTTTGACATTGTTTTTTCATTAATAATAATTTTTTTAATACTTAGCTGGCTAATTCCAATCCTGGCAATACTGATAAAACTTGAAACAAAAGGACCTGTATTCTTCGTTCAAAAAAGAAATGGCCTTGACTACCATGAATTTATTTGTTACAAATTCAGGTCAATGAACATCAATAAAATTGCAGATTCCAAACAAGTGTCTAAAAACGATCCTCGAATAACTAAAATCGGTGCAATTATTCGACGAACAAGCATAGACGAGCTCCCACAATTTTTTAATGTGCTACTAGGTGAAATGT
The DNA here is from genome assembly GCA_039804445.1 of Bacteroidota bacterium. Classification (GTDB taxonomy): domain Bacteria; phylum Bacteroidota; class Bacteroidia; order Flavobacteriales; family Flavobacteriaceae; genus Flavobacterium. Next base: position 34,775 of record JBDLWE010000006.1, read on the forward strand.
CTGTCGTAGGCCCAAGACCACACATGATAAGCGAAACCGAAAGATTTGCAGCAAAAATAAACAAGTTTATGGTTCGACATTTTATAAAACCTGGTATTACCGGCCTAGCGCAAACAAACGGCTACCGAGGCGAAGTCGAAACCGAAACCGACATCATCAACCGCGTTAAATACGACATTTTTTATATCGAAAATTGGTCCATTTTATTAGATATAAAAATTGTGTTTCAAACAGTCCATAACGCAGTTAAAGGCGAAGAAAAAGCATACTAAACAAATGCAAAAACTGGTTTCGATAATTACGCCAACCTTTAATTCAGAAAAATTTGTTCAAGAAACAATCCTGTCGATTCAAAATCAAACCTATGAAAATTGGGAATTAATTTTAATAGACGATTGCTCTACTGATAACACATTCGAGATTTTAAATCGCCTTTCGGCAATAGACTCTCGACTCAAACCATTTCGATTACCTACAAGTGCAAGAACAGGTGCCGCTCGAAATTTTTCGCTATCAAAATGCGCTGGAAACTACATTGCTTTTCTTGACGCTGATGATCTTTGGAAACGAACCAAACTTGAAGTTCAGCTTGGTTTTATACATAAGCATAATTTGAAATTCACTTTTTCGTTTTATGATTTAATTGATGTGATAGCAAAAATTTAAAAAAAACAATCACGGCTCCTCAAAAATTGACGTACAAACAATTATTTTTTTGCAACTTCGTGGGCAATTTAACCGCAATTTATGACGCCGCTTTTTTTGGTAAAATACCAATTTCAAACATCCGAAAAAGACAACGCTGGATGCTCTGGCTCACAGTTCTGAAACAAATTAGAGTTGCAAAACCACTTACCGAATCGTTGGTATTTTATCGTGTTCGAGACAATTCTATTTCTACATCAAAAACCAATTTATTAAAATATAACTATGCCGTACATAAACTATTTCATGGTTTTTCAAGCTTAAAATCAGTCCTGTATATGATTGAGTTTTTGTTTACGCAAATTATTATTAAACCATTTTATACAAAAAAACATCCTTACAGATTATAAAAATGTAAGAATGCTTCTAATTTAAAATTTTTGCAAAAACTACTTTACTTCTTCGTCTTTTTTGGCAGAATCCGTGTTGGTTTCTTTTGAGGCATTCTTAAATTCTTTGATGCCGTTACCAAGTCCTTTCATGAGTTCAGGGATTTTTTTTCCGCCAAACATCAACAAAATCACAACTACTATTAAAATTATTTCTGTCGTTCCCAATCGTCCCATGATTTATATGTTTTTTTGCAAAAATGCAGATTATCAAAATTATAATACAAAGATATAAAGAAAAACTTTTAGAGATACAAATTTTAAGTTAATTCGGTAATTTGAGTTTTTTTGCCACAAATTATTTTGAGTTAGATTCGCCCGAGCATTTATTCTATCTCAATAGTTTTCAAACTTTCTTGCCATTCTTTTATTTCAATTCCAAAAATTTTTTTGATTTTTGACTTGTCCAAAACACTGTACATTGGTCGCTTGGCTAGCGTAGGATAACCGCTTGTTGAAATTGGTTTTAAATCAATTTTGACGTCATTGTTCTCAAAAATTGCTTTCGCAAAATCATACCAACTGCATTGTCCTTGGTTTGAAAAATTATAGATTCCAAAATTTTCAGCAGAGTAAGAATCCGTTTTTTGAATCATTCTCACTAAAGCATTTGCCAAATCAATGGCATTTGTGGGTGTTCCGATTTGGTCTTCTACGACCGAAAGTGTGTCTCGTTCACGACCACACCTCAACATGGTCTTCATAAAATTGTTTGCAAATTGAGAATATACCCACGATGTTCTAACGATATAATGTTTGTTCCAAATGGCTTGAATAACTCGTTCGCCATCAAGTTTTGTTTGCCCATAAACACCGGTTGGGCTTGGAATGTCGGTTTCTAAATATGGCGTGTTTGCATTTCCGTCAAAAACAAAATCTGTAGAAACATGAAGCAGCGCAGTGTTGTGGCTTTTACAAACTTCGGCAAGATTTTTGGCTCCTGTCACGTTTATTGCAAATGCTTTTTCAGGTTCTGATTCGGCTTTGTCAACCGCTGTATAGGCTGCTGCATTGATGCAAAAATTAGGTTTAAATTGTTCAAAAACATTTGAAACATTTACAAGATTTGTAATATCTAAAGTTTTTGAATCACAATAAACAAATGTAATTTCGAGATAATTTTTTGCAATAAAATGCAGACTCTGCCCCAGTTGACCGTTTGCACCGGTGACTAGAACTACCATATTTTTCGGGCGTTTTTAAGGGTTGGCTGCACAAGGTCTTTCTCAGAAATAATTAGATTTTCTGTGGGGAATTGCCAATCTATTTCGAGTTGTGGGTCGTTGTAAATGAGTCCGCCCTCTGAATCTTTGTTATAGAAATTGTCACATTTATAAAAAAATGTAGCTGTTTCTGAAAGTACTAAAAAACCATGAGCAAAACCACGCGGTACAAAAAATTGGTGTTGGTTGTCGGCAGTAAGCAACACAGAAACATGTTGTCCGAAAGTATCAGATTCTGGCCTGATATCTACCACCACGTCAAGTACTTCGCCTTGCAAAACCCGAACTAACTTGGCTTGGGCGTACTGGCCTGTTTGGTAATGCAGTCCTCGCAAAACGCCTCGTGATGAGAACGATTGGTTGTCTTGCACAAAATTTATGTTTTGTTGAACACCGATGTCAAAAACATTTTTGTTGTAACTTTCGAGGAAATATCCGCGGTTGTCGCCAAGGATTTTTGGTTCTAGAATGTAGCAACCTTTTAGTTTTGTTGGAATGAAGTTCATTTTTCCCTTGTATTCATATAACGTTATTAAAAGTTGTCCTATTTGATATTTGATCTAAACTTTTCAAATTGTTTCCCCTTTTTACTGCTAAACCTTTTTGAACAAGATTTTCATAAATTGAAATTGCTTCATTGTATTTTGTAGTAATTTCAACTTCTAATTTGTTTTTATTAATTTCTACAACTTTATTAATTCTCAGAGTTACCGAATTTTTCATTTTAAATGTAATTTTTAGTTTGAATAAATATATTGTTTGAATTACCGTTTGATTTAATAAAATCTACAAGTAACTCGTAATAATCTCTAATTGCTGTTCGTATATCTGTTTTTAGAGAATAATCCTCAATTCGTAATCTTAATTTATTTTCAAGCACCTCAATATTAATTGGTCTTCCATGCGATTTCCATTCATTATTATTACTCAGTAAATCTGCTATTTCGGTTGCCCTCTGCTCTTTTTCGTCCGTAGATACAGATTTACCAACTAATTCTGGATTTGTTTGATGTATTTCCCAATTTTTAAATTTATAGTTTACAAGCCATTTTTTCAACAAATCAATAGTAAGTTCTTTTGCTTGTTCGTAGCCCTTTAATTCGGCTAAATCAAAATCTTTTAAAATTATAAATTCGGCTTGAGAAAGGGTGTTATTTTCTGCCTTAAGTATTAGCTCATTTATTTTGTCGAGATATCCTAACGCTGCAACCCATTTATTGTCTTTATTTTGAACCTGAGGATCTATTGGTCCTAAAACCGAAAAATAATCCATATAGATATTATCACCACTCATACAAAAGATTGTGCCTGCGCTAAAAGCATAATCAGGAACTATAAAATTTACTTCTTTATAGTGATAGCGCAAGATATTTACATACCGCTCAACTGCAATTGCACTGCCCCCGCCTGTAGTTAAGATTATAAATATTTTTTCTTTTTTGTTATCAATATCTTCAATTAATTTCATGAAAATATTTTCATTCCCATCTGCAATAATACCAAAATAAGTAAAAACGTCACCGTTAAGAAGATTTGATAAATTTTTTAATTTTTCTTGAAGGTTTTCCTTGATTGTATTTGTAATCGGTTGAATCATTACTTTGATTTTATATTTTTTTCACTTATTTTTATAATTGATTGTTACAAAATTAATAACGTTTTGCGACTTGGCAGAAGTTGGGGATTTGCATAGACTTAATTTTCAATATGTCACTGGAAACAAAAGTACTAAACATTGTGTAAATTAAAAACATAAAACGCAATTTTTGCAAACTGTACCTGTGATTCATTTTTTTTTTAATAATTACAAACATTCATTTCTACAATGAAAACATGAAGTATATTTGTTTCTATACAATGCAAAATCATCAATGCTTTCTAAATTTATAATTGGCTAATATGGTCGATAATTATACAGTTCTACAACTAAATCCAATTCCTTTTTCAGAGTTAAAAGGAATATCAATTGTAGATATATTCATTAATTATAGTAAACAAATCAGTAATATTTGTAATATTTTTGGTTCTAGAATGTAGCAACCTTTTAGTTTTGTTGGAATGAAGTTCATTTTTAGAAAAATAATTTTTGTAAACAGTGTCTTGCGTTAGGGGTTGTAGCGGCATCCTTTTTTAAAATTTTGTCTCTCGACTGCGCTCGAGATGACAAAATTTTAAAAAAGATATAGCGAAAGACCCGACCCGCTCTTGCGGTTTTGCGGCGCAAGCAAGCAAAACTGCAATGCGGGGAACGCCCAAATTATATTATTGCTCGTTTGCCACTTCTAGCAGTTGTGTGCCGTAACCGCTTTTGAGCAGCGGCTCTGCCAAGACTTTGAGTTGTGATTTATCGATAAAACCCATTCGGAAAGCGGCTTCTTCTATAGAGCCAATTTTAAGGCCTTGTCGCTCTTCGATGACTTGCACAAACTGACTGGCTTGCATGAGCGAATTGAAGGTTCCAGTATCGAACCATGCTGTGCCGCGATCTAGAATGCTGACTTTCAGTTTGCCACGATTTAGATATTCTTTGTTAACGTCTGTAATTTCGATTTCGCCTCGGTGACTTGGTTTTATGTTGGCTGCTATTTCGACCACGTCGTTATCATAAAAATATAAGCCTGGTACGGCATAATTTGATTTTGGTACGGCTGGTTTTTCTTCAATAGAAAGTACTTTGCCTTGCTTGTCAAAATCTACAACCCCATATCGTTCTGGGTCGTGCACGTGGTATGCATATATAATGCCGCCATCTGGATCATTGTTTTGCTGCAACAAACGGCCAAGGCCTGTGCCATAAAAAATGTTATCGCCCAAAACCAGCGCTACTTTATCTTGACCTATAAAATCTCGCCCGATGATGAATGCTTCTGCGAGTCCGTTTGGGTGTTCTTGCACGGCATATTCAAATCGGCAGCCATATTTTTGGCCATCGCCGAGCAATGTGCGAAAAAGTGGCAAATCGTGCGGTGTGCTTATAATTAAGATTTCGCGAATGCCAGACCACATGAGCGTCGATAACGGATAATAAATCATGGGTTTATCATAAATTGGCATGAGTTGCTTGCTTACAGCGATTGTCAACGGGTGAAGTCTTGTGCCTGAGCCGCCAGCGAGAATAATTCCTTTCATGAGTTATGAATATTTGAGTGAAAATTTTTTGTAAATTGATGACAAAAACGAGTATCCGAAGAACAAAAATAGGAATAAGATTGGCAACACAGTTACCATTTTTCCGTTTAGGTCTTTGCTGTTTTTTTCGTTTATTGATATACTTACTTTGGTTAAAACCCTTTTTTTGTTAATAAGCTTAATTTGTAGTTCGCCATTTTCGTTAATTAAAGCATCTTTGTTTTTTATGATTTCGTTTAACTGATTGTTCTCGTTGTAATAAACCAATTTGTCGTTTTTGTTGTTGTTTGTTGTGGCGGCGAACTGATTCAATAATGCGTCAATCTGATTAATGCTGACTTGGTTTTGAGCAATTTTGATTTTTACGTTTTCAACAAACTGTTTTTGAATTGCTGTAAAATATTCAGAGTGATTTAAGTAATTAAGAATTGGTTCAATTTGTTTTTTGTCGTCAACCTTTCCGTCACTGCTGATTTTGATTTTGTGATACTTATAATTTTTACTGGTCAACTCGTCTTTTATGACTTTTTTGATGTCGCTATCTTCGGCCAGCAATTTTACTAATTCAAAGTTTTGACTGTTTTGTCCATTATCTTCAACAGCTACATTATTATTCACAAAGTTGTATA
>JBDLWE010000007.1:0-4776 GCA_039804445.1 Bacteroidota bacterium
AGAAAGTTTCGACGTAAAACATACCTACAACGATCAACAAATCGAATGGTATCGTTCGGGAAGTGCGTTGAATAAAATTAGAAAGGATTTGGGCGTGACGGCGTAATTTTCGTTGTAAGTAGGCGTATAGAAATAAACGACATTTATTGTCGTTAGAAAATTAAATGTCGATTATTTTAGCCCAACTAATTAGTGAGTTAAAATCTATTAAATATCTTAATTTTAATAATTTCCTATCGGAACCTTGCAATTATTTAGCCGAAGACAACGTTTATCAACCACAAAAAATTAACCTTTATCCAAATCCAGCGTATAATCATATATTTTTTGAATTAAAGCAAATAGAAGGCTGGAAAAATGAAAAGATGAGTTTTGAAATATATAATATAAACGGTCAAATTGTTCAAAAACAGCAATTATCATCAATATTAGAGCAATATGATATAGACATTAGTATGCTCGAAAACGGGTTTTATATTGTCAAAATTACAGATAAAATAAAGTATTTTACACTTCCAAATTTATAAAAATGGAGTAAATAAAAGAACGCTTAGAAACATTAACCTGTTTTTAAGCGTTCTTTATTAAAAATAAAAATGTCGAATTTCATACCTTACCAACATCAGTTTTTTTCAGAAGAAGAAATGGTTGCCCGCAGTCATGCTTTTTATGAAGAAATGGATTGTCGCCGCACACTTCGTGAATTTTCTGACCGACCCGTTCCAAAAGAAGTGATTGAAAATATCATTCTGGCAGCCTCGACAGCACCTTCGGGCGCACACAAGCAGCCTTGGACTTTTTGTGTCGTGAGCGATTCCGAAATCAAAAAAGCGATAAGAATAGCCGCCGAAGAAGAAGAATTTACAAATTACAACGGCAGAATGAGCAGCGAATGGCTCAAAGATTTGGAAGCCTTTGATACAGATTGGCACAAGCCTTTTTTAGAAACTGCACCTTACCTGATTGTAGTCTTTAAAAGAGCCTACGAATTCACGCCCGAAGGCGAACAACGCAAAAATTATTACGTCGTGGAATCCGTAGGCATAGCCATAGGTTTACTCTTAGCAGCTATACAAAAAGCTGGCTTGGTGGCATTGACGCACACGCCAAGCCCTATGAATTTTTTGCAAAAAATATTGAATCGTCCAGAAAATGAACGACCATTTTTATTGATTCCAGTGGGATTTCCAGCTGACGAGGCACAAGTGCCTGACATTAAACGAAAAAAATTGGAGGACATCAGTGTTTGGCACTAATATCCAAAACGGGTTTTAGGAAATTGTTTTCGGAAGGCATGGTTTTTTTGCAAAACCACAAGAAAGTAAAATGACTAAAAGCGTCACGATGCTTTGTTTATTTCCTTTTGTTTGTTTAAATTTCGTTGCTTTACTTTTAGACTTGAACACTCGATTGTAGCATCAATAAAAAAAGTAAGCAAGCTGTGCTTATCACTAACCAAAAACGAATATCTTGGTAGAAAGCAATTTTTCTTTGTTTTTCCACTATTATAAAATTTGTAAGTTTGGTAAAAATTTAAATTCAATGAAGCCAATCCAAGTATATCACAATTGTATTGTTGTATTCAATAAATTTATGTCGCGTAAAAAATAATAGTGCAAAGTAGTAGGTATTTTTTAAAAATTGCAAATTTTTTAGTCGAAAAAATCACATTTTTTTCATTAATATATATCTAAACATTAAACTTATTTTTCATTTAACACATTGATTATTAATTTTTTACGTCAAAAAAATATTATTTTTTTCATAAAAAATGTGACATAACAATCATTTTTAGTGCATTTTCTTTTTTATATTATATTAATTAAAATTTTTAAAACATTCATAATAGAGGTATTACAGTTACATATTTTTATACATTGATTTTTATTCGTCATATCATGGCAATAAGAAAAAATTTATCTTTTTTCTTATTTTGTTTGCACAATACCTTAATTTTGCCGATTTACTTTAAATATGAAATTTACACTCGAACATACAGATCCTAAATCTAACGCCAGAGCTGGCACAATTCAGACTGATCACGGCACAATTCAGACACCGATTTTCATGCCCGTCGGAACGGCAGGAACAGTCAAAGCGGTGCATCAAAGAGAATTGAAAAATGACATTCATGCGCAGATTATTCTTGGAAATACCTACCATCTTTACTTGCGTCCAGGCTTAGAAACCATCAGTCAAGCTGGTGGTTTGCACAAATTCAACGGTTGGGACAAGCCAATTTTGACAGACAGCGGCGGCTACCAAGTCTATTCTTTGGCGCATCGCCGAAAAATTACCGAAGAAGGCGTCACTTTCCAATCGCATATTGATGGTTCTAAACATTTTTTTAGTCCAGAAAAAGCGGTTGATGTGCAACGCACGATTGGCGCAGACATCATCATGGCATTTGACGAATGTACGCCTTATCCTTGCGATTATAAATACGCTAAAAATTCAATGGGTATGACGCACCGTTGGCTCAAACGCTGTTGCGATCATTTTGACGCTACCGAAGGACATTATGGTTATTCTCAAACGTTTTTTCCAATTGTACAAGGCAGTACTTACGATGATTTGCGCAAAGAATCCGCCGAAACAATCGCTTCTTTTGGTCGAGAAGGCAATGCCATTGGCGGTCTTTCCGTAGGAGAACCTGCCGAAATGATGTACCATCATACGGACTTGGTTTGTCAGATTTTACCCAAGGACAAGCCTCGTTACCTTATGGGTGTCGGAACGCCTGCAAATCTTTTGGAATGTATCGCCCTCGGTGTGGATATGTTTGACTGTGTTTTGCCTACTCGAAATGCTCGACATGGCTTGATTTATACATCCGAAGGCATTATCAATATCAAAAATGTAAGATGGAAAAATGATTTTTCACCGCTTGATGCCAATTGTCCAGCCGAAACGAGTCAATTTTACAGCAAAGCTTATTTGCGACATTTGGTACATTCAGACGAACTTTTAGGATGTCAGATTGCAAGTATTCAAAATTTGAGTTTCTTTTTGTGGCTTGTTGGCGAAGCTCGCAAACACATCATTGCTGGTGATTTTTCTTCTTGGAAAAATGAAATGTTGGTGAAAGTTCAAACAAGATTGTAGAAAAAATGTGTCATTTTTTATAAAGCAATTGGGCTAAATTAATTATACATGTTTTTTCAGTCAGTTATTAAAAAATATAAATAACTTATTGATAGTCAGATATTTATAATTTTTTAATAACGACAAAATAGATATAATTAATTTTTAACGCCTAGTTATTTTTTATAAAAAAACGATATAAATTAAAGTTTTCCACAATTTGTGCATATTTTTTGTACTCCAATTGATTTTATTGACTTATATTTGTAAGTTCTAAAACAAACTATTTATATCACAACTTTTTGAATTAGGAAAATATCTCCTTTTAAATTTTTTTTAATAAAAAAATTGATTTTTCCTTAGCGATCATAGACTATGAAATTTAGCGTATCATCATCGGATTTACTTAAACAATTACAGCTGGTCAGCGGTGCTATTGCATCTAATCCAGTATTGCCTATTCTTGAAGACTTTTTATTTACTATTCAAGACAACAGACTGGTCATTGCCGCTACCGACCTCGAAACTTCTATCACAACAGAATTAGACGTTATGGCTGATGGCAATGGCGCAATTGCTGTGCCTGCAAAAATATTGTTGGATACACTCAAAGCATTGCCACAACAACCGATTACTTTTGCGTATTCAGAAGATAATTTTAGTATAGAAATTACTTCCGCTTATGGAAAATATAAATTAGCGGGCGAAAATGGTGCAGATTACCCAAGTATTCCTGAGCCAGACACCGTCGATACGGTGACTTTGCCTTCTTCTTCTTTGTCGCAAGCAATCAGTAAAACGATTTTTGCAACAAGCAACGACGATTTACGACCAGCAATGACAGGCGTTTATTTTCAAGTAGAGCCGAATAAAATCGTTTTTGTCGCAACAGATGCGCACAAATTGGTAAAATATACAGCAACTGACGTTCAAGGTGACGTTTCTACTACGTTTATTGTTCCTAAAAAAGCATTGAATTTGGTAAAAAATGCACTTGGCGGCGGCGGCGAAGTGAGTTTGGCTTTCAATAAAGCAAACGCTTTCTTTTCTTTCGGAACAACCAATTTGGTTTGCCGTCTGATTGATCAACGTTATCCTGATTACAATGCGGTGATTCCGATTGATAATCCAAATTTGTTGTCTGCAACAAGAGCTGATTTACAAAATTCATTGAAACGTATCGCTATTTATGCCAACAAAACGACGAATCAAGTTGTTTTGAACATCAATAATGGTAGTTTGACTGTTTCTGCACAAGATTTAGATTTTTCAAACGAAGCAACAGAGCAATTGAGCTGTACTTATGAAGGCAATCCTTTAACGATTGGTTTCAATGCCAAATTCTTGATTGAAATGTTGGGCGTTATGGAAAGCGACGAAATCAAATTGGAACTTTCTACACCAACCCGTGCAGGTATTTTATTGCCAGCGGAGCAAAATGATGGCTCGTCTATCTTGATGTTGGTAATGCCAGTGATGTTGAGTAACTAAAAGTAAACAGCCCCATCCTAACCTTCCCCATGAGCGCATTTTTGCGCCATCAAGCCAAAGCATGAGAAGGGAAGGAACTAAAAATAAATTAAAAATCCGAAACGCTGTAAAACGTGTTTCGGATTTTTTTACCTTTAATCAAAAGAAAAAATGACTGTACAGACAGATTTACAAACAAAAATAAAAGGTTTAGCCGCTGAT
>JBDLWE010000008.1:0-15506 GCA_039804445.1 Bacteroidota bacterium
TGCCTAAGTTGGCGGCAAACCCCAAAAAAAGATTGAAACAACAGCCCGGTGCGCTCCCCGCCGCGGCGGGCGCGCGCAACGCCCAAAAAATTCGATAACTGTTTTCTTTTTTGGATTTAAACTTTTTAGGTATTTTTATTTTTTTAATTATTTGGTTGAAATGACGCAGCAAACCACCGATTTAGATTTACAGTTTGTTGAAACAAATCAATATTTTGCAGAGATTGTTTTGCCGTTGTCGCTAAACCAGACTTTTACTTACGAAGTTTCTAAAACTGAGCAAAAATTTTTGAAAATTGGGATGCGTGTTGCCGTTCCTTTTGGCAAAAACAGAATATATACGGGTTTGGTGGTTGAACTTCACGACCAAAAACCTAGTTTGTATGTTGCGAAAGAAATTCATCAAATTCTTGACCACCAACCGCTTGCTACAGAAATTCAGATAAAGCACTGGTTTTGGATTGCAGATTATTATATGTGTGCGATTGGCGATGTTTTTCGGTGTGCGTTTCCGTCGGCGTTGTTGCTTGAAAGTGAAACTACTATTCAGTTAAAAACGGTAAACTTTATTGATGAAGGGACGTTGGCCGATGACGAGTTTTTGATTTTTCAAGCCTTGCAACTACAATCTGTTTTGTCGATAAAAAATATCATTGGTATCTTGAACAAAAAGACAGTTTTTCCAACGATTCAAAAAATGTTGGACAAAAATATTATTTCGCTCGAGCAAGAAATGCATGAGGTTTATAGACCAAAACTTCAAAAATATATTAGACTAAACGATGAATTTAATTCTAAAGATGGTCTTCAAAATCTTTTGGAATTGCTGAAAAACGCTGCAAAACAGAAACAAATTGTGATGCAATTTTTTCAATTATCGGCTGTTGACAAAAAACCCTTGCTTGCCAAAAGACTTATCGAAGCGTCGGCATCAACAACTGCGGTTTTAAAAAGTTTGGTCGACAAACAAATTTTTGAAGAATATACGATTCAAGTTGATCGATTTGATTTTGTGCCGCAAGCCGATTTAAAACCAATAGATTTATCTGACATTCAAAATAATGCAGTTTTAGAAATAAAAGATTTTTTTAAAACAAAATCTGTCTGTCTGCTTCACGGTGTTACCTCGTCTGGCAAAACAGAAATATACTGTAAGATTATTGAGAGTTATTTAGAGCAAGGAAAACAAATTTTGTATCTAGTGCCCGAAATTGCTTTAACAACGCAATTGGTTGGTAGGCTACAACTTTTTTTTGGACAGCAAGTGGCGGTTTTTCATTCAAAATATAGCAGCAACGAGCGCATTGAAGTTTGGCAAAAAAGTTTGAATAATTCTGAAAAAGCACAAATTGTTATTGGTGCACGGTCTGCACTATTTTTGCCATTTTTAAATCTCGGACTTATTATTGTTGACGAAGAGCATGAGCAGACTTTCAAACAGCAAGAACCTTCGCCAAGATATCATGCGCGAGATTCGGCAATTGTGCTTGCAAACTATCATAATGCAAAAGTTTTGCTTGGTTCGGCCACGCCAAGTTTAGAAAGTTTTTATAACACAAAAACTGGTAAATTTGGACTAGTTAGTATTACCGAAAGATTTAGTAAAGTTGAACTGCCAAAAATAGAGTTGGTAGATTTGAAAGATCAAAACTTCAGAAAAAAAATGGTTGGCCACTTTAGTGACATTTTAATTTCTGAAATAACGTCGACGCTCAAAGCGGGGCAACAAGTTATTCTTTTTCAAAACAGACGAGGTTTTGCACCAATTATAGAATGTGTGACTTGTGGACATGTGCCGCAATGCCAAAATTGCAACGTGAGCTTGACTTATCATAAACACAAAAACCAACTTCGGTGTCATTACTGCGGTTATTCGGTTGCAAACCCTATAAATTGCCATGCTTGTTCGAGCAACCAACTTACGTCAAAAGGATTTGGGACAGAGCAAATTCAGCAAGAATTAAATATTCTATTTCCGTCGGCAAAGGTTGCGCGAATGGATCAAGATACTACACGCGGAAAATTTGGTTTTGAAAAAATTATTGATGGTTTTAAAAATCAAGAGGTTGACATTTTGGTAGGTACACAAATGATTGCCAAAGGTTTAGACTTTCAAAACGTGACACTTGTTGGGATTATGAATGCCGACAATATGCTTTTTCATACAGATTATCGCGCATTAGAACGAAGTTTTCAAACAATGACTCAGGTTGCGGGCAGATCAGGCAGGGCTGAGAAACAAGGGAAAGTAATTATTCAAACTTATAATCTAGACCATAACATTATCAAACAAGTTTTGAAAAATGATTATGACGGGATGTTTTTAGAACAAATTCATCAGAGAAAAATCTACGAATATCCGCCGTTTAGTAAAACAATTCAGGTTTTGATGAAGCACAAAGATTTTTCGAAACTAACGGATAGCGCATTATGGCTGACTAATGTTTTGAAACAAAACTTATCGGTCACAATTTTGGGCCCCGAAGAACCGCCGATAAACAGAATTAGAAATGAATTTTTGACAACAATTTTAGTAAAAATTCCGAATACCAAAAATGTTTCGAAAACTAAAAATATGATTAGAAGAATTATAAATAGTTTTGAAACAATATCACAATATAAAGGTGTGAAAACTAATTTGACAGTAGACTATTAAAAGTATATGACTAAACTTCTTCAAAGGCCTTTACTAAATCGTCTTTTTTGTTTCTACTTAAAGGTATCTTGGCATCACCTATTTCGGCAATTTTACTGTTAAAACGATCTATGCGCTCAATATTTACAATAAAAGACTTGTGAACTCTCAAGAATTTTTTGTTGTTCAAATCGACTTCCATCGCTTTCATAGTAGACAAAACAAGATGACTATCGGTATCTGTCACAACTTTTACATAGTCTCCAAAAGCCTCTACCCATCTAATTTTGGGTATATGTATTTTAAATTTTTTAAGCTTGCTTTTAATAACAATGTAGTCAGCAGGATTTGTATTTAGTGCGTCATTGACTAAATTGCTTTGTGCAGTTGCCCTTTTGATTGCTGCTTCAAAACGCGTGTTTGTAATAGGTTTTTGCAAATAATCTGTTGCATCATAATCAAATGCCTTTACAGCATAATCAGACTTTGAAGTTACAAAAATCACCTGTGGTTTAATTTTTAGGCCATCTAGAAAATCAAAACCGCTCACAATTGGCATTTCAATATCTAAAAAAAGCAAATCAACCTCGTTATAAGACATAAAATTTTTGGCTTCAACTGCATTTGAAAAATCACCAACAAGACTTAAACTTAAATGATTTTCTACCAACTTACTAACGATCATACGTTGTATAGAACTATCATCTAAAACAAGACATTTTAATTTCATTACCTCTGATTTTTAACAATATATAAAGTTTGCGAAAGAAACTACTTTTTAATTAAATAAACTAATTATCTGATAAATAAATTTTATTATATGATTAATTTTTAAATATTTTATTTCTTTTTATCATTTAAAACATTACTTTTGCACGAAATTAAATAATTTAAAATAATATTTATGAATCATTATGAAACTGTTTTCATTTTAAATCCCGTTTTATCTGACGTTCAGGTAAAGGAAACAGTGAGCAAATTCGAAGAATTTCTTACATCTAGAGGAGCAGAAATGGTATCTAAAGAGGATTGGGGCCTAAAAAAAATGGCTTATGAAATCCAAAACAAAAAAAGTGGATTTTACCACCTTTTTGAATTTAAAGTAGCTGGTGAAGTGCTTATTGCATTTGAAACAGAATTCCGTCGTGACGAAAGAGTAATGCGTTTTTTGACTGTAAGTCTTGACAAGCATGCGGTTTCGTGGGCTGAGAGAAGAAGAACAAAATTAAAATCAGCAAAAGCGTAACAACATGGCAACACTACAACAATCTGCCTCAGGCAAAAAAGAAGGAGATATTCGTTATTTAACTCCGCTGAACATCGACACAAACAAGCAAAAAAAATATTGTCGATTCAAAAAATCTGGTATCAAATATATTGATTATAAAGACGCAGATTTTTTGTTGAAATTTGTTAATGAGCAAGGTAAAATATTACCTCGTCGTTTGACAGGAACTTCATTAAAGTATCAAAGAAAAGTGTCTGTGGCTGTAAAAAGGGCAAGACATTTAGCATTAATGCCATATGTGGCCGATTTACTAAAATAATAAAGAAGCAAAATTATGGAACTTATACTAAAGAAAGACGTACAAAATTTAGGCTTTAAAGATGACGTGGTAAAGGTAAAACCAGGATATGGTCGAAACTTTTTAATACCACAGGGTCATGCAAGCTTGGCAACGATTTCTGCTAAAAAAGTATTGGCAGAAAACTTAAAACAACGCGCTCACAAAGAAGCAAAAGTCGTAAATGATGCCAAAGAATTGGCAGAGACTTTAAAGGCAATTGAAATTAAAATTTTTGCAAAAGCTGGTGGCGAAAAATTATTTGGTTCTATTACCAATTCTGATATCGTTGATGCTATCGCGAAAGGTGGTCAAATTATCGACAGAAAGTTTGTAGCTTCTGGAATCATTAAAAGAACTGGAAAATACAACGCAACAATTCGCTTGCACCGAGACGTAATTATCGAATTGCCATATGAAGTTATTGCCGAAAAAGCATAGTTTTGTTAATAATTTGTTAAGAAATAATTCTTAAACCACCTCTTTAGGTGGTTTTTCTTTTTATATTTGTAATTAAATAAATCTAAAAATCATTAAATGAAAAATTATTATTTGTTATGCTTATTGTTTTTGATAAGTAGTTTTACTTATGCACAAACAACAACCTCTAGTGTAAAAGGTATTGTAAAAACAACTGTTGGTAAAATTATATTTGGTGCAAATGTGCAAGCAATACACACACCAACAGGAACCAAATATGGTGTTACCACGAATGCAGATGGGCGATTTACAATTTTTAATATGCGTGTCGGTGGCCCATATACTATTGTAACTTCATTTGTTGGATATCAGCAACAAGAATTTACTGAAATCTATCTTGAACTCGGAAAAACTTTGGACGTTAATTTTGATTTACAAGAAGAAAATCAAAAACTTGCTGAAATAAAAGTTGTTGCAGGTAAAAACAAAGTTTTTAACGGTGGTCGAACCGGCGCCGAAACTACAGTCGGACGTGCACAATTGGCCACGCTACCAACCATTAGCAGATCTGCATCAGATTTTACAAGACTTGAGCCATCTGCTAGCGCAGGTTCTTTTGGTGGTCGTAATGAAAAATTCAATAATTTTTCATTAAACGGATCAATTTTCAATAACCCTTTTGGATTAGATGCTGCAACCCCCGGCGGACAAACCGGATCGCAACCAATCTCATTAGATGCGATTGATCAAATTCAAATCGCGACTGCTCCTTATGATGTTGCTTTGTCTGGTTTCACAGGTGCATCAGTAAATGCTGTTACAAAATCAGGTTCAAACGAAATTCAAGGAACGGCCTATACATATTATAGAAATCAAGATTTGACAGGTAGTAAAATTAAAGGCGAAAAAATATTTGTACCTACTTTACAACAATCGCAAGCTGGTGCAAGCATTGGCGGTGCAATTGTTAAAAATAAATTATTTTATTTTGCTAATTTTGAAATCGACAGACGAAACGATTTAGGTTCTAATTTTGTCGCAAATGATGGAAATGGCACAACAGGAATCAATGAATCTCGTGTTTTGACCGCAGATTTACAAAACGTAAGATCTAAGTTGGCGGGTATCGGTTACAACACAGGAGATTTTCAAGGATTCAATCATAATTCAAATTCTGCAAAAGGTATTGTAAAGATTGATTGGAATATAAACGATAAAAATCGTCTTGCAGTTATTTATAATTTTCTAGACGCATCAAAAGACAAACCAGCGCACCCGACGGCAATTCGCAGACGTGGTCCTGACGCAAATACGCTACAATTTGAAAAATCTGGGTATCAAATCAACAATCAATTAAATTCGTTTTTGGTTGAATTAAACTCAAATATAACAAATAGAATTACCAATAAATTACAAGCTGGCTACTCTCATTTTAATGATTTTAGAAATCCGTTTTCTGCACCAGCCCCAGTAATTACAATAACCAAAGATGGTTCTCCATATATCATTGCGGGTCACGAGCCATTTTCTATAAACAATAGGTTAGATCAAAAAGTATTTCAGGTAACTAACAACCTTAACATAATTGCAGGAAAACATAATATTTTGTTGGGTGGGTCGTTTGAAAAGTTTATGTTCAAAAATTCATTTAATTTAAAAGGATATGGATTTGATGTTTTTGGAAGTGTAGATATGGCAGGTTTTAACACAAACATCGCTAACGGATATTATGCCAACGCATTTTTGCAGGCTCAAAATACTTTTAATGCCAGAAATCAGGTCGAAGCTGGTACAAATGGTGGGTGGAATTTGGCAGAAACAAACGTAGGACAATTAGCATTTTATGCGCAAGACGAATTTAATGTTACAGATAATTTTAAAATGACATTTGGACTTCGTCTAGACAAACCAATGTATTTTGATACAGAAGATTTGATTAATAAGTTTATAAACACCCAAAATTCAGAATCATATAACCCGTCTATCACTTACTTTAATCCTAAAACAGGTAATGCAACCAAAATTGATTCTCGCGTATTGCCAGGAAGTAATGTTTTGTTGTCGCCACGATTTGGATTCAATTGGGATCTAAATTCGAACAAAAAAACGCAAATTCGCGGTGGAGCAGGAATTTTCACGGGGCGTCTACCATTTGTTTGGATAGGAAATCAAGTAAGCGGTGTTGACCAATTTTTTTATCAAACGGTGGATCCGAGTTTTCAATTTCCACAAGTATTTAGATCAAGTTTAGGACTTGATCATAAATTTGAAAACAATATTATACTTACAATGGATGCAGCATATAACAAAGATATAAATGCAATTCACGTGCAAAACTGGGGGCTCAAAAAACCAAATTCAAGATTAATTGGAGCAGATAGCCGCTCTATTTACGGACCAAATGACTTTGGTACTTGGTTGGCACCGTGGGGCGCGACAGAGCGAGCAAACGCATATGTAATGACAAATACCAACCAAGGATACGCCCTTAACTTATCTACAAGATTACAGAAAACTTTTCAAAATGGATTGTTTACAAGCGTTGCCTATAATTATTTAGATTCAAAAGATGTAAACTCTATTGAGGCAGAAATAACAGGCGATGCATTTGGATTTAATCCAGCAAATGGCAATGTAAATGATGCTGTACTTGCAAATTCAAAATATGGAGATAAACATAGGATTATCGGCGTACTTTCAAAGAAATTCAAATACAGTAACCATAAATGGGCTACAACATTTACTACCTTTTTTGAATATGCACAAGGTGGTCGTTTTAATTACACATATGGTGGCGACATAAATAACGATGGTTCTGGCGCAAACGATTTACTATATGTACCAACTACATCGCAAATTTCTACAATGACTTTCAGTAGTCCAGGCCAAGCAGCAGCGTTTGATACGTTTATTGCACAAGATGAATACTTGAGTGGCAGACGTGGTCAATATGCAGAACGATATGGAGCACTTTCACCGTGGAGAGGCAAATGGGATATGAAAATCATTCAAGATTACAATTTTAAAGTGTCGTCAAAATCATCAAAAACAAACACAATTCAGTTAAGTCTTGACGTTTTGAATGTAGGAAATTTGTTAAATTCAGACTGGGGGCTGGTACAAGTACCAACAAGTGTACAGCCAATCGGAGTTTCTGTAAACAATGCAAACGTACCAACCTACACATTCTCTGGTCAGCAGACCAAAACTTTCAATTTTGATGCAAGTTTACTATCTAGATGGCAAGCACAGTTTGGTGTTCGTTACATTTTTTAGTAAAAGCCCCAAAGATTACTTAAATTTGGTCTCTCATTATTGAGAGACCTTTTTTATAAAATAAAATGAAATATAGACGATTAACAAAAGAGCAGTTCGAAGAACTGCATCCCGAATTTATTAATTTTTTGGCAACACAAACCATCGACAAAACCGAATGGGATAAGCTCAAAATTGAAAAACCCGAAGTTGCAGAACAAGAACTCGACGTTTTTTCAGACATGATCTGGGACGGCGTTTTAACTCGAGCGCAGTACCTTGAACACTTTTCAAAAAATCATATCTTTTTGTTTGAATGTTTTGAAAAAGAAATAAAATCAATTGTTTTAAAATCTCAACATACAAATATTAGTTTTCTTACAAAAGACGGTTTGCAATGGTTTTCAAATAATTTATTTTCAGATAATATTGAAATGAGACTTGGTACCAAACAATTTTCTGTAGACAGAAATGCCGATATTTTTCAGTTAATCGAACAGGGATCGATTTTAAGCGATGGCAAGCTATACAATCAAATTAATGATATTTTAAAAAATTAATTTTTTTTGGGCGTTTCGTGCGCCCGTCACGCCGGGGAGCACGCTGGTGTTCCGCTCCCAATCTCCCATTTCGAGTAAGGAAGGAATCTTTTGAAGAGATTCCTTCCTTACTCGAAATGACAGGATTTTTGCTCAACACCTAACGCTGGTTTAACCGTTGACCAAGTTTGCCAACAAGAACACTATTACGAGCGTTTTAAATAATAACTAATTTGGGTTTAATATATAATAAATTTAACTTTGCTAAAAGCCAAAATTTTATGCCAAGTAAAAAACATGTTTTTATTTACATAACAATTACTAGCATTTTACTGGCGATTCCAGCGATAGCCATGCAGTTTAGCAACGAGGTTCAATGGACAAGTCTTGACTTTACGGCGGCCTTTGTAATGCTTGTGCTACTCTTTGTGAGTATTGAAATAGTATCGTTTTATGTATATAAAGACCGCAAGAAGCAATTTTTATATACTTTTATAATTTGTGTTTTTTTGATAATCTGGATTGAACTAGCGGTCGGAATTTTTGATAAAATTTTTTGTAAAATATGAATATTTCAGGTATAATTGAGGGCTTACGAAACGAATTAAATGGGTATAATCATTCATATTATGTATTAGATAATCCAACAATTTCTGATTTTGATTTTGACCAAAAACTAAAAGAACTTCAAAAATTAGAGCATCACCACCCAGAATATTTTAATGAAAACTCACCCACACAAAGAGTTGGCGGCACCATTACCAAAAGTTTTTTGACCGAAAAACACGACACTAGGATGTACTCGTTAGACAATTCGTACTCAAAAGACGATTTGTTAGATTGGCAAAACCGTATTCAAAAAGTACTAGGAAATGTTGAATTAGAATTTGTTTGCGAACTAAAATACGACGGTGCCTCAATTGCTATTACATACGAAAACGGAAAAATTTTGCGTGCACTTACCCGCGGCGACGGATTACAAGGTGATAATGTTACCAATAATATCAAAACCATAAAATCAATTCCGCTCGAGCTTACTGGCGATTTTCCCGTACGTTTTGATATTCGAGGCGAAATTATTTTGCCTTTTCAAGGTTTCAACAAAATGAATCAAGATTTAGCAGAACAAGGGCTTCCACTCTACTCTAACCCCAGAAATACTGCATCTGGTAGTTTGAAACTTAAAGAAACTGCAGAAGTTGCAAAACGACCGCTGGAATGTTTATTATATTTCACGGTCGGAAATAATTTACCATTTGACAATCAGTTTGATAGTTTGCAAGCTGCCAAAAAATGGGGGTTTAAGGTGCCTGATTCTGCAATTCTAGCAAAAAACATGTCCGAAGTCTTCGATTTTATAGATTATTGGAATGTGCATCGACACCAGCTGCCATATGAAACAGACGGTGTGGTCATTAAAATAAATAGTTTTGACCACCAACAAGAACTAGGATATACAAGCAAATCGCCACGTTGGGCATTGGCGTATAAGTTTAAATCAGAACAAGTATCAACGGTTTTAGAATCAATTTCATATCAAGTTGGTCGAACAGGAGCCATTACTCCTGTTGCAAATTTGAGGGCAGTTCAGTTGGCCGGCACTGTTGTAAAAAGAGCATCACTGCACAACGCAGACCAGATTGAAAAATTGGATATCAGGATAGGCGATACCGTTTTTGTAGAAAAAGGCGGCGAAATCATTCCGAAAATTATTGCGGTAGACAAGGATAAACGGCCGCAGTCAGCAACAGTTTTACGATACATTACACATTGTCCAGAGTGCAATTCTGAATTGGCAAAACAAGACGGCGAGGCAAACCACTATTGTTTAAATTTTTATGGCTGTCCACCACAGATTATTGGGCGAATTCAACATTTCATCTCAAGAAAAGCAATGGATATTGATGGGCTTGGCGGCGAAACAGTGGCCCTTTTATACAAAAATGGATTGGTAAAAACATATGCCGATTTATATGATTTGACTTTAGAACAAATTTTACCGCTCGAGCGAATGGCTCAAAAATCAGGTGAAAACCTTATAGATGGCATCAAAAATTCAGTTAGAATTCCGTTTGAAAGTGTTTTGTTTGCGCTCGGTATCCGTTTTGTAGGCGAAACTGTTGCTAAAAAATTAGCCAAGCATTTTAAAAACATAGATGCCCTGATTGCTGCGACCGAATCGCAACTTTCGACAGTTGACGAAATTGGCGAACGTATTGCAAAAAGTGTGGTAGATTTTTTTGGAAACAATATTAATCTTAGAATTATTGAACATTTAAAAATTCATGGACTGCAATTTGAAAATCAAGAAAGTTTCAACCCAAATGCGACCACAATTTTAGACAACAAAACAATTGTAGTTTCGGGTGTATTTGAAAAATTCTCAAGAGACGAACTCAAAAAATTAATTGAAGATAATGGCGGTAAAAACGGCAGTAGCATTTCTGCAAAAACCGACTTTGTGGTCGCAGGCGCAAATATGGGACCTGCAAAGTTAGAAAAAGCTACTTCTTTGGGAATTCGTATAATGAGTGAAGACGAGTTTTTGGCGGCATTCAAGTTATAATAGCTTGCTTTTTATTTCCCTATACAAAAATTAGCAAATATATTTCCTAGCAACTCATCGTTGGTAATTTCGCCTGTAATCATCCCAAAATGATACAACGTTTCGCGAATGTCAATAGCCAATAAATCGCTCGATAAATCAATTTCTATTCCAAACTTTACTTTCTGTATTTCGTCTAATGCTTTCAGTAACGATTCATAATGCCTTGTGTTTGTGACTATTGTTTCATTATTACGTAGTGCGCCAGTGTTTACAAAACTTAGTAATGTGCTTTTTAGCTCTTCAATACCAACCTTGTTTTTTGCGGAAATTGCAACATATTTCAAGTTTAATGATTCAAGTTTTGTGTCTATCGATAAAATATTGGCTTTGCTCAATAAATCTATTTTGTTCACCACAACCACGATAGGTTTTACCGGATATTTATTTCTTATTTTTTCTATTTCAATAACAAATACTGAACTTGACAGTTGAAACTTGAAACTTTCAAACAAATACAAAACAACCTGCGCCTGCTCTATCTTTTCAAATGTTTTTTGAATACCAAGCCCTTCAATTACGTCTTTTGTTTCTCTAATTCCAGCTGTATCTATAAACCTAAATCCAATACCACCAACGCTTATTTCGTCTTCAATAGTATCTCTCGTCGTTCCTGCAATTTCAGAAACAATTGCGCGCTCTTCGTTTAACAAGGCATTTAAAAGCGTCGATTTCCCTACGTTTGGCTCACCAACAATAGCCACTGGAATGCCGTTTTTAATAACGTTGCCAACCGCAAAACTGTCTATTAACCGCTTTAAAACAAATTCAATTTTATAAACTAAATTTTTGAATTGTGTTCTATCTGCAAACGCCACATCTTCTTCGGCAAAATCAAGTTCTAATTCTATTAACGAAGCAAAATCGAGTAGTTCCTGCCTCAAATTTTTCAACTCGTTACTAAAACCACCCCGCATTTGTTGCATCGCTATCTGATGGCTCGCCTCATTGTCTGACGAAATTAAATCGGCCACGGCCTCGGCCTGACTCAAATCAATTTTTCCGTTCAAAAAACTACGAAGCGTAAACTCACCCGGATTTGCCATTCTACAACCTTTGCGAAGTAACAAAAGTATAATCTGTTGCTGAATATAAACCGAACCATGGCAAGAAATTTCGACAGTGTTTTCGCCTGAATACGAATTTTTTCCTTTAAAAATAGACACCAAAACCTCGTCTAATGTTTTAGAATCGTCTATAATATGACCCAAAAGCAACGTATGTGATTTTTGGTCGACAAGTTTTTTTGACTTAACAGACAAGAAAACGCCATCAACAATTTCAATTGCACGATCGCCAGTAACCCTAATAATTGCAATTGCACCTGCGCCAGATGCCGTTGCCAGTGCAACAATTGTATCGCTATACATCATTTTTATTTTAAAAGTAAAAGTAAGTTATATAAACCAAAAACTTTCTACAAATCCAATAATTTCCATCTGGGCGTTGCCTTGTCAATGCGCAAAAAATCAACATAAACCAAAGATTCATCTGTGCGCATTGCCAAGGCCGGGCCATCCACTCCCGCTTTTTTTGTCTCGTCTAAAAAGACGAGACAAAAAAGAGCTCCGTTTCTACCCCTAACGCAAACTTTACTCCGACAAAAGTTTTTATAAAATAAAAAAATCAAAAAAATAATATCAATTCAAAAAAAACATATATTTGCGATATAAATATCTCAATAATGTCTTTACAAAATATACATCATCATCTTTATAACTGCTTTCAAACGCTAATGGATTGATATGTAATATAATCATATTTTTTTAAACCCGTTTGAGATTTCAAGCGGGTTTTTTTTATACTTATAAAAACACGGTCTGTCATTTCAAACAACAAACTAAACAAAATGAACAAACTGAAAATCGCAATTCAAAAATCTGGCCGTCTTAACGAGGATAGTCTTAAAATGCTCAAAGATTGTGGCATTTCTGTCGAAAACGGAAATGACCAACTCAAAACCTCGGCTTCAAATTTTCCAATTGAGTTACTTTTTCTTCGCAATTCAGACATTCCGCAATACCTTCTGGATGGCGTTGTTGACGTCGCCATCGTGGGGGACAATCTTCTGGTCGAGAAAGGAAAAAATATTATTGTTATTGAAAAGCTAGGTTTTTCAAAATGCAAAGTTTCTGTGGCTGTACCGAAAGCATTCGATTATAAAACCATCAATGATTTACAAAATTTAAGAATCGCAACTTCATATCCAAACACAACTTTAAATTTTTTCATAAAAAACAATATTAATGTTGATTTGCACCAAATTTCAGGCTCGGTAGAAATTGCGCCAAACATTGGTCTTGCAGATGCTATTGTCGATATTGTTTCTAGCGGTAGCACATTGTTCAAAAACAACCTCAAAGAAGTCGCAGTAATCATGACAAGCGAAGCTGTTTTGGCAGTTTCACCAAAAATATCAAACGATAGTAAAGCAATTTTAGACAAACTACAGTTTAGAATTCAATCTGTATTACGTGCTAGAAAATCAAAATATATTATGATGAATGTACCCGACGATAAGATTTCTGAAATCTCAAAAATTTTACCTGTTCTAAAAAGTCCAACCGTTGTACCGTTATCAGAAAAAGGCTGGTCAAGCGTACAATCAGTAATTGACGAAAATCAATTTTGGAACGTTATTGACCAACTCAAAGAAGCAGGAGCCGAAGGTATATTGGTTTGCGCAATAGAAAAAATGGTTGTTTAACCTTCAATTCATCATATCACTGAAATCTTTAAAGACTTTATAAACCACAAAATGAGATTAACTACCAATCCTGAAGCGATAGAATATTCAAAAATTTTAAAAAGACCAGCTATTGCAAAAGAAAATATTTTTGAGACTATCAAAAATATTTTTGATGCCATAGAAAAAAATGGTGACCAAGACCTAAAAAAATACACACTTTTGTATGACAAAATTTTAATTGAAGATTTCAAGGTATCTACCGATGATATAAATAAAGCAGAAAATGACTTAGATGATGAATTAAAAAGCGCGATAAAACTTGCAAAATTTAATATTCACAAATTTCATAGTGCCCAAATTACTCAAAAAATTGAAGTAGAAACGTCGGTTGGAGTGCATTGTTGGCAAGAAAAACGACCGATTCAAAAAGTTGGTTTATATATTCCCGGAGGCACCGCACCATTGTTTTCGACGGTTTTGATGCTTGCAATTCCCGCTGTAATCGCTGGCTGTAAACAAATAGTTTTGTGCACGCCACCTAACTACCAAGGAAAAATAAACCCTGCGATTTTATATGCCGCCAAGGAGTGTGGCATTACTGAAATTTTTTCTGTTGGCGGTATTCAATCTATTGCTGCAATGACATTTGGCACAGAAACAATTCCAAAAGTTTATAAAATATTTGGTCCTGGCAATCAATTTGTGACTAATGCAAAAGAATTTGCCACAAAATATGGCGTTGCCATTGACATGCCAGCTGGTCCAAGCGAATTAATGATTGTAGCAGATGATAGCGCAATTGCAAGCTTTGTAGCCGCTGACTTGTTAAGTCAAGCAGAGCATGGCGTTGATAGTCAAGTAGTTTTAGTTACAACTTCAAAAATTCTTGTTAAGCAAGTTTTATCAGAAATTGAGTTGCAAATTGAAGAACTGCCTCGAAAAGACATTGCTAAAAAAGCATTACAAAACTCAAATATTATTGTTGTCGATGTTCAAGAGCAAGCATTAGATATTATTAATGATTATGCACCAGAGCATTTGATAATTTGTCTAAATAATGATCGAGATTTTCTTAAAAAAATAGAAAATGCTGGATCAATTTTTATAGGTAATTACACGCCTGAAAGTGCAGGCGACTATGCCTCGGGAACCAATCATACACTACCAACCAATGGTTTTGCAAAAAATTATTCTGGCGTAAATTTAAATAGCTTTATGAAGTCAATAACTTTTCAAGAGATCTCAAAAACTGGCATACAAAACATTGGTAAAGCAGTCAAAATAATGGCGAACGCCGAGGGGCTACAAGCACATGCTAATGCTATAAATGTAAGATTACAATATCTAAAAACAAATGTCGAATAAGAATATGCTGCCAAAATGAAAAAAATTGATTTACAAAAATTAGTTCGGGACAATATAAAAAAAATGAAACCATATTCGTCAGCGCGGGACGAGTTTCAAGATTCGAACAACAGCTTAGTTTTTCTTGATGCAAATGAAAATCCGTTTGAAAACGGCATCAACCGCTATCCAGACCCGCAACAAAATGACTTAAAAAAAGTACTTTCAAAATTAAAAAATATTCAAAAAAATCAAATTCTATTAGGAAATGGTTCAGATGAGGTATTAGATTTATTGTTCAGAGCCTTTTGCGAACCACATTGTGATAATGTTATTACGATGCCACCAACTTATGGTATGTATAGCGTTCTGGCAAATTTAAACGCTGTTAAAAATAAAGAAGTTGAACTGTCACAATCATTTGAAATTCAAACTAATGACGTGCTAAAATCAA
>JBDLWE010000009.1:0-2774 GCA_039804445.1 Bacteroidota bacterium
GAATCGTACCTGCGGCTTTTTGTTCCATTTGCCCGATTTGTTTCCATTGCAAATCATCACTATAATGTTGATTCATCAACGCTTTACAACGCTCGCATAAACGCGCAAAGGCTTTCCGAAATGCACTCATAACTTCTTCATTATCAATGATTTGTGCAATATTATCATCGGTTTGGTTCAAATCCAAATTATGCGCTGTCGGCAAAGTTGGGTCAACAAAAACTAAATGTTTTGATTTGCCATTCGACTTGACGTAATTTTGCCAACTTTGTGTTTTAAACAAAGACGCTAAATTATCATAACCCAACTTGCCCGCGATTAAATCTTCTCTGAATTTCAATAAAACATCCATCACGACTTCATGTGCATTGTCGGAAGATGCGCCATATTTATTCATCAACAAATCGCGGCAAGGTGCATATTGGGTTTCAAATATCTTTTTAACTAATGTTTCATCGCCCTTATCGCGTAAGCGAAGGCGCAATATTTCAAATTCATGGGCAGTTAAACCAAAATTCTGATGGTTCAGCACTTTCATTGGAACCCTTTTATAATCTGTTTTTAGAGGATGTGTTAGCATAAACGATGTATTTTTCTTTTTTGAATTGTTTACAATTATGAGCATCATTATAATCTCAAAAATCTTAAAACGTTAGTAAAATAAAACTTATAAATAAAATATTTTAGTTTAAGTAATTGATTATCAATGATTTATTTTCAAAATAAAAAAATATTTATAAAAATAATTAACGCAAAATCACTTATTTGATTTTAAATAGGAAAGCAAGTAACAACAAAATATTGAAACTTGCGCTCGAAATTCACTCATTTATTTCATTTTTTAATCATTCAGTCATGCAATTCAAATTCAAATTTGCAAGCCTTTTCACCTTGATGATGGTGTTCTTTTTGTCAACTGCGCAAAACATTATGGCGCAAAAGTCACTGGAAATGGCGCAAAAGTCACTGGAACCCGCAGATGCTATCCAGATTGCGCCGCGTGGTGCAATTTCCTTATAGGAATTGGTCAACAAAGGAACCGTTACGATTGATGCCCAAACGAAGCAAGTCAATATTGTAGTAGATGGCAAAAAACTTGACCCCAAAGTGGTGGCAAGTTTGAAAACTCAAAAAAGTTTTACGGTTAACGCTCCTTTTGAGTTGAATAAATCGGCTTCTGATGCAGCTTATAAATCTGCAAAGACATCTGCTAAACCAATCATTGTTCAAAAAGGTACTTATGATGTACAACAAGGTTCTGGTTCAGGCACAAGCGCACTTTCTAAAGTTTCAGGCTCCATCGAAATCTATATTTTTGTAGGTTGGGGTTTTGCTAGTGTAACTATTAATTTTTAGCAAAATTTAAAATAAACTTTTTCATATTTGAAGGAGTGTAGCCAACAGGTTGCACTCCTTTTTTTGAATCAATCTTTCTTTGGTTGGGCTGCTTTTTCAAAAAAAGCCCACCAATCGGTCACTTGTTGTTCCGTCAGTTGAACCTCTTTTGCGGTTTCTGCCAATGTTTTTTGCACCAAATGGCATTTTTGCAACGTTTCAAAACGACTGATCCATAATTGAACTGTTGTTTTTGGCAAATTGGTTAAATCAATCATGAGGGCTATTGGCAATTTATTATGCCAAGCCATTCCAAGCACTTCAATCTTGTTTTGAAGAATGCCTTCGATTTTACCTTCGATTTTACCTTTTTGAACAAATTGAGCATACGTTGTCATGATTTCTTTTTTTGTTTTAGGTGCAAGTGAATTTTCAATTAATTCGATCACAATTTCAGGTTCAAGAGCTGTTATTTCGCTAAAGGAACGCACAAACGGCTCTAAAAAACGATGCAAATGTGGATTTTCTTCATAAAAAGAAAAAAAATGGTGAAAATGCTTTTTGACAGCGACTTTATCTTTCCCATGTTTCAGCAGTAAAAATAAGAATTTTAAAACCGTATCATCAGGCAAATCCAGCATTTGCGAGTCGGTAATCGCATCCACATGGAAAGACGGAAGCTCAAAATTCGGAACAAATCGATGTAATGGGGCAGCCTTTTTCTCATACAATTGGATTAACGTTTTAGGTTTCCAATGGCGTTTGCCGTGAAAAACAATACTCGGCAACACCAATGTCAACGGATGTTTCTCCGTAACATCTTTTTCTAAAATGGAACAGATATACGTCAATACCTGCACCGCAACATAACGCTCAGGCTTGCTCTTATGTTCAAACAAAAAAGAAACCGCGACGCGTTCTTTGCCCCATTCCGCTTGCCACACCATATCGGAAAAATAGGCTTCCATTTTTTTGGAAATATACGTTGTCGAATCCAATTGTAAACTATTGAAATTCAATTGATTCGTGATTTCAGCATCGCCAAACTCCTTTAAATACAGGCAAACGCTGGGTTTATGTCCAAACACTAATTTGAACAATTTGTCAAAAATATGGTGTAGCTTTTTGACTTCATCCGCCTTGTCGGATGTTGATTTAGATACTTTTTTGCTCATAGTAAAACTTTTGGGTGAAATAAGATTACAAAAATAACCGATTTTAGTTAGCCTACAAATAAAATCGGCAATTATTTGACATTTTTTTAAAACAAATAATTGAAAATAAATATAATACAAATATGAATTTGAAACCTTATCTTATGGTGTTAAAATAAATATTGAAAAAAAACAAATATTTTTTTAACACGGATATACTTATCTGCTTATATAGATGTATGGTCACGATTCACATCGAATCGGGTTTATAAATATCAATTATTT
>JBDLWE010000010.1:0-8816 GCA_039804445.1 Bacteroidota bacterium
ATGGATCGTAGGTACGAATTCATAATGACTACTTCCATTTACCCAGTACGTTTTCGATATCTTCGGGGCTAGCAATCCCAGACTTCATACCTTCTTTCATTAATAGCACCAAATTTCGCTCTACCTTTTCTTCATATGCCACACTATTTTTATCTGAATCATGTTTTTTAGACGAAACTTTTTTTACTTCAACACCTATTTTTTTTGCGAGATTAATCAATAAATTCAAATCTTTTTTAGAATTACTTTTCAAGATTACGCTTTCCATCGTCTTTATTTTTATACAAATATAACAAATATTCTAAAACGACTTTTAAATTATATTTTGTCTTTAATATCGAATCAAGTAAAAATTCATATTTTTGCTATCAAGTTTTCAAAATCCGAAACATCTCTTCCAGCAAAATGAAAAAAATTCAAATGGTTGACCTCAAAAGTCAATACCAAAAAATAAAAGAAACAGTAGATGCCTCAATCCAAGAAGTACTTGACACAACAGCATATATCAACGGTCCCGAGGTTCACAAATTTCAAAAAAACCTCGAAGAATATCTTGCCGTAAAACACGTTATTCCCTGCGCCAATGGCACAGATGCACTTCAAATAGCAATGATGGCGTTAGGTTTGAAACCTGGTGACGAAGTCATTACCGCCGATTTCACATTTGCTGCCACCGTCGAAACTATTGCGCTTTTGCAACTCACACCCGTTTTGGTAGACGTAGATGTTGTCAACATGAACATCAACATCGATGCCGTAAAACAAGCCATTACACCAAAAACCAAAGCTATAATTCCAGTTCACTTGTTTGGTCGCGTTGCCAACATGGAAGCTATCATGCAAATTGCCAACGACCATAATTTATTTGTCATTGAAGACAATGCGCAAGCCATTGGCGCCAACTGCAAATTTTCTGACGGTACAAAACGTAAGGCCGGAACCATAGGTCACGTGGGTGCAACCTCATTTTTCCCTAGCAAAAACCTAGGTTGTTATGGCGATGGTGGTGCCATTTTTACCAACGACGACGCCCTTGCCCACACCATGCGCGGCATCGTAAACCACGGCATGTACCAGCGATACCATCACGACGTGGTAGGCGTTAACTCACGTCTAGATAGCATTCAAGCAGCAGTACTCAACGCCAAATTACCCCTTCTAGACGACTACGGTCGCGCACGACAAGCAGCAGCCCGCAAATATTCAAAAGCATTTGAAGGTCATCCAAACATTATTGCGCCAAGCATTTGCGACATCTGCGATTGCCACGTATTTCATCAATACACGCTTCGAATCATCAATTCAGACCGAAACGCCCTCATGCAACATCTGCTAGACAACGGCATTCCGTGCGCCATTTACTACCCAATTCCCTTGCATTCACAAAAAGCCTATACCGATTCTCGCTACAACGAGGCCGATTTTCAGGTAACCAACCAACTCGCTCAAGAAGTTTTGAGCTTGCCCATGCACACCGAACTTGACGACGAACAAATAGCATTTATAACTACAACCATTATAAATTTTTTAAAATAATTTTCAGAAGCCAATCCCGCTGCCATTCCAAATCTTTTGTCTGCATTTGTTTTTTTTCTAACCAAAAAAGGAACTTCCGTTGGTCGTTCTTTTTTGCTAAGAAAAAAATACAAATCCAAACAAAAGGATTTTCCCTTGCATCGGGGCTATGGGTGCAACTTTAACAAGATATGAACGATTTAACAAAACCACAGGAGCAAATAGAAAACTCATCTTTACCCAAAAACCCAATTCCCCCTTTGGGGGCCAAGGGGCCAATACTCGTAACAGGCGGTCTTGGTTTCATAGGCTCACACACCATTGTCGAACTTCAATCACAAGGTTTTGAAGTCATTGCAATTGACAATCTCTCAAACTCGTCACTAACAGTTTTAGACGGTATCGATAAAATTTCTGGCAAAAAACCAATTTTCGAAAACATTGACTTGCGCGACAAAAAATCTGTACAAGATTTTTTTGCACAATATAAAGACATTGCAGGCATCATTCATTTTGCGGCATCAAAAGCCGTTGGCGAAAGTGTGCAAAACCCACTGCTATATTACGAAAATAACATCAATACGTTGGTTTACGTTTTGCAAGAACTGCAAAAAATGCCAACTGCAAACTTCATATTCAGTTCGTCGTGCACCGTTTATGGCCAAGCAAAATCAATGCCAATTACCGAAAATGCCGACATTCAACCCGCCATTTCGCCCTACGGCAACACCAAACAAATTGGCGAAGAAATTATTAAAGAAACCTGCGCCGTCAGCAACATAAAATCAATTTTGCTGAGATATTTCAACCCAATTGGCGCACACCCAACCGCACACATTGGCGAATTGCCAATTGGTGTACCACAAAACTTGGTGCCGTTTATTACCCAAACTGGTATTGGACTGCGCCAAGAATTATCTGTATACGGCAACGACTATCCTACAACAGACGGCACCTGTATTCGCGACTACATTCACATAGTCGATTTGGCAAAAGCCCACGTTATTGCGCTCAAAAGATTACTTGAAAACAAAAATATCGAAAACGTAGAAACTTTTAATTTGGGCACAGGCACCGGAAGCTCGGTGCTGGAGGTCATCAAATCATTCGAAAAGGTTTCAGGACAATCGTTGCCATACGCAATAGTTGACCGTCGAGAGGGCGACGTGATATCGGCTTTTGCAGATACTCAAAAAGCTAACGAGGTTCTGGGCTGGACAGCCCAATCAACCCTTGACGATGCCATGAAAAGTGCTTGGCTGTGGGAACAGCAAATTAAAACCCCATAATAATGTCTAAAACAAAAGATTACAAACTACTTATTTGCCTTGTGATTGTTGGCCTAGTTTGGGGTACTACCTATCTTGGAATCCGAATTGCAATAGATACAATACCGCCTTGGTATTCCACCACGCTACGCAACACTTTGGCAGCGAGTATTTTGTTTGTTTATCTTATTTTTAAAAAAGATTTGCATTGGATAGGTTGGAAATCTTTTGGACAACAAGCTTTACTCTCAATATTTATGTTGGTTTTTGCCAATGGCTTTACCACAATTGCAGAACAGACTTTGCCTTCTGGCCTAACATCTATCATCAGTGCATTTAACCCCATTGTTGTTTTTTTGATGAGCATGGCTTTTAACTTACAAAAACCAACGTGGCGCGCTTTTGTGGGCGTAGGCATTGGTTTTTGCGGAATGCTTTTTATTTTTAAAGACGGTTTGGGCGATATTCTGAATCCAAATTATGTTACAGGTGTTATGTTTCTGTCGATTGCCATTTTTAGTTGGGCAGGCGGAACGGTTTTTACTAAAATTATTGGTCAAAGCAAAAACAGCATTGCACTCAATATTTTTTATCAATTTTCGATAGCGGCAGCAATTCAATTTGTTTTAGCAAACATTTTTTATGACCATTCAAACTATCAAAACTGGAGTTTACAAAGCGTTTTGGCTGTAGTTTATCTGGCAATTTTTGGGTCGGTAATTGCTATGTTTGCCTATCTATACGCCTTGAAACAAGTTTCACCCATTCAGGTTTCAATTCTCACTTATGTCAACACAATTATTGCGGTGTTTTTGGGTTGGTTGATAAAAGACGAAGTCATAAAAAGCAATTTTGTAATAGCTACAATCCTAATAATCATTGGGGTTTTTATCATTAATTATAAAAAGAATAAATAAAAATGCCTCGACTGCGCTCGGCACGACAAATCAATATCATTTCTGAAAACTATTATATTTTTCGGCAACTTGCCCTAGCGCAAAAGATGCTAGAAATTTATTTTTGAGTTGCAATGCTTCAATTATTGCGGCGTCTTCAGCAGCATCAAACCAAAAACCTTTTACCCGAAATTCACTAATTTTTAGGGTTTGCATAGCATACTCATCAGAAAACCAATTTTGCAGTTTTGACACCCGAATTTGCACAGATTCCATGGCCACAAATTTTTTAAGCATTTTTGTTCTGCCCGTAATAGCGTTTATCAAAGGGTCTAAACCAATGCTTCCTCCAGCAATTGCGCCTGCGTACAGGCTTGGATAAAGCCGAGTTGCGGTTTGTAATTTACGTTCGGCTGGCGTATAAACTTTTGCAGGTCTTGACAAAATTCCCATCGACACGGCATTGATACCAGAGTAATCAAAAATTTTTACTTCCTCAAGTTGTATAGGTTTGGCGGTCATTGTGATTTCAAAAAATTCTTTTTCAAAATCGGTATTGTCTATGCTATGCCGCAAATATTCTAAACTTTCTGCCTGAAAAACTATCAAATCATCTAATTGTGCATCAATAGTGAAACTGCCGTTTGCGTCTGATTTTGTTTCTTGTTCGGTTTTTAGATTCAAAACCAAAACATTAGAGATAAAACCTTCTTTAACAATAATTTTTCCTGCAATTTTTTTTGAATTTTGTGCATAAACATTCAATTTTAAAAGTAAAATCAATATCAAAAAAAATTTAATCTTCATTTTGAAGCTTTTTGAATTTTGGAGCTAGTTTTACCAATTCAAAACCAATTAAATATTTGTTTTTTGATGATAATAATTTTATAACCGACTCTTCTTCTGCAGCAAACGTAACAAAACGAGCAACTTGATCTTCGGGAATCTCTACTGTTTTGATATAAAACTCTCGCGTAAACATATCATTTATCTTTGCAACGCGCCTCTCGATTTTTTCAAATGCGACGTATTTCTTAAGCATTTTGGTTTTTCCATTTAGTGCATTCATCAAGACCATAATACCTCCACCGACAGAGGCTTGAAACAACCTCCGCTCGGCAACAGTAAATGTCTTTGCAGGTTTTGATAAAATACCCAGACTAACTGCATTTAGATATGAATAATTAAAAATCTTGACCTCGTCTAATTGTTCGGGTTTTGGAATCATTTTGATCTCAAAATAAGCCTTTAAGTAGTCATTATCTTCAATACTTTTTCTAACAATTTCAAGGCTGTTGGACTGAAAAACAATCAAGTCATCTATTTTTGCTTGAATTGTAAATTTGCCATCAATATCTGATTTTGTTTCTTGCTCTGTGTTTAAATTTAAAACCAAGACGTCTGCGGCACTGCCATCTTTTACTATTATTTTGCCATTAATGTTTTTTGCACCTTGCGCAAAGCAAAACATAATTCCAGAAACGAAAACAAAGTATAATACAAAATTTTTGAGCATATTGGGAAATGATTAGTTTCAAAAATACAAATTGTCTTAAAACCACAATTTTTTTTGGTTGTAATAAAATGTTAAAGTAAGTTTTTTGTTATTTTTACAGAAAATAAACCCAAATGAAAAACCTTGTAATTGCGAGCACCTCAACTGTTCATGGAAGTGAATATTTAAAATATTTATTACCCGAAATTGCGGCGTTGTTCAAAGGTTGCAAATCGATTGTTTTTGTGCCATATGCACGACCAAGCGGCATTTCGCATGACGACTATACCAAAAAAGCGGCAACGGCTTTCTCAAAAATTGGTGTTGCTGTAAAAGGAATTCATGAATTTGATTATCCCGTTGAGGCTCTTTTAAAGGCAGAAGGTGTTTTTGTTGGGGGTGGCAATACGTTTTTATTAGTTTCTGAACTATATAAATACAATATCATGGGGGTGCTTTCTGATATTGTCAAAAAAGGTACGCCATATCTTGGCACAAGTGCAGGCAGCGTGATTACAGGCCTATCGATGCAAAATACAAACGACATGCCCATAATATATCCACCAAGTTTTGCAACTTTGGGTATATTACCATTCAATTTGAACTGTCATTATCTTGACCCTGACCCAACGTCGAAACACATGGGCGAAACGCGCGAAACTAGAATAAAAGAATTTCATGACCTTAATGCTGTACCCGTTTTGGGTTTACGAGAAGGCAGTTGGCTGCGTGTGAATGTTGATAAAATTGTTTTGAAAGGTGACTTGCAGGCACGCTTATTTGAAGAAGGCAAATCACCGATTGAGTACGAGTCAGGCTCGGATTTGTCGACTCTAAAATAGCTGTTTAATATTTTTGATTTAAGAATAAGCGATTAACGACCGTAAATTATAATGTTGTGAGAAAATAAATCTTTTGTAAATAGAATTCAAAAATCGTAAAGCACTATTCAAAAATCTGTAATTATTTATACTTTCAATCTATCAGGATTATAGCCTACATATGGCATCTCGTAGTCGTGGAAGTGAATTCCGTAGTTTTTTAGTTCGTTTAAAATTGGTTCATAAACTTCTTTTTTGACTGGTAACTGAACGCCAGGCGTTGCGATTTTATTGTTCAAAATGGCTAAAGCTGCGATGCCAACAGGCAGTCCAACGGTTTTTGCCATCGCTGTATACATTTGATCATCGCCGAGGCAAACCATTTTTGAATCGATTTGTTTTTGCTCGCCATCTATTTCGTATCCAAATTTGTGATACATGACAATCATATCTTTGTCTGTGGGTTGCAATGTCCATTTTTCTGAAAGAATTTTTTCGAGAATTTGGGCAGGTGTTCCGTTTTTTATGCCACTTATCTTGTTGGCATTAAACAAATCAAGTTCGACTAGTTTGTCCCACAACGTATCGTCTTGCTCAATGCCAAGTGCCATTCTGGTTTTGCTCTCGACAGAATCTGACGGGTGGTAAGGCAAAAAAAGATTGATAAATTCGCGGTTTGAAATCGTTTCAGAATCATCGACAACATAAGTATCGTCGGTCATACCAAGTTGCACAAACATGTTCCATGCTTTAGAAAAACCAACTCTACGGATTGTGCCACGATACAAGGTAAGGACATCATCCAGCCCATAAATTGATTGATATTTTAGAGAATCCCGGTTGGCATATCCCTCGAAACGACCATAGCCTTCGACTTCCATAAACTCGGTACGGCGAAAAAGTTTTTGATACGGAATGTATTTATAAGTACCTTCTTGAATAAACTTGGCGGCACCACCCTGCCCTGCCAAAACTACGTTGCGCGGTGCCCACGTGAATTTGTAATTCCAAAGATTGTTGTCAGACTCTGGGGCAACTAGTCCGCCACAAAACGACTCAAACAAAATTATTTTTCCACCTTTTGCTTTGATCTGATCAATGATTTTCATGGCACTCATGTGGTCAAGGCCTGGGTCTAGACCAACTTCGTTCATAAAAACAAGGTTGTTTTCTTTGGCGGCACCATCCAGGGCTTGCATGGCATCAGAGATATAGCTTGCGGTGACCATGTGCTTTTTGAAAAAAATGCAATCTTTGGCAATTTCGATATGCAAATGCGCAGGTAGCATAGAAATGACTAAATCTGCTTTTTGGATTTCTGATTTTCGTTGATTTTCGTCAAAAAAATCAATGGCAATTGCGGTCGCATTTGAATGATTATTGGTTTTTTTTTGAGCCAATTCTATAGATAAATCCGCAATAGTAAGGTGCAAATTTTCGAGATCGCTTTTGTCTAAAAGATATTTGATGAGTGTAGAGGCTGATTTTCCTGCACCGATGATGAGAATTTTTCGCATGATGTTACAAAATTTTGTCAAATATACTGTTTTGTTGTATTTATAACAAAAATTTTGTGAATTGTTGTTTTTGGTATTGTTTAGATTTTAAAATAATGCAATGTGTAGGGGGTCGAGACTTGTTAATTCTGAATTATTGGATCAGCTTTTGTATTGACTAGTTATGGAAATTTATGCTTTTTTGAAGAAAAAATTTTGATAAAAAAAACCGCTCGATTAAGCGGTTAAAAATTGTGACCTCGGCAGGGTTCGAACCTGCAACCATCAGAGCCGAAATCTGATATTCTATCCAGTTGAACTACGAAGCCATTTTTTTAAGATATGAATTTTAAAATTTGGATTTCTAAATTCGATTACTTATATTTTGGTTTGCAAAAATAGTAAAACAATGTGTTAGGTCAAAAGTTTTTTGACGATTGTTGAAATTGTTTTTCCTTCGGCAGTTCCGCCAAGTTGGGCAGCGGCCAAGCCCATTACTTTTCCCATAGATGCGATGCCTGCTGCGCCCGTATCGGCAATGATTTTGGCAACTACAACCTCGACCTCAGCTTCTGAGAGTTGTGCTGGAAGGAATTTTTCGATCACAGCAATTTGTGCCAATTCTGGTTCGGCAAGGTCAAGTCGGTTTTGTTCTGTAAAAATTGACGCACTGTCTTTTCTCATTTTTACAAGCTTTTGCAAAAGTTTGATTTCGTCTGCTGCGGATATTTCTTGTTTGTTGCCGCTGGCGGTTTGAGCCAACAGAATTTCTGATTTTATGGCGCGAAGTGCCTCGAGTGCTACGGTGTCTTTGGCGCGCATGGCAGACTTTATTTCGTCCATTATTGTAATTGATAGGCTCATAGTTGTCTATTTAAATTATAATTTTTGTTTTACTTTTTTTACACCGCTATGGTCGCAATGGCCGCAAAGTTGGTTTTGTTCATCTAGTTTGTATCTGATTTTTTTGATGTTAAAAATGATATAACATAAGTTTTAACCACATAAAAATATAATATCTATTATCGAATACTTCAAGATTTCATAGGCGTTTCATAAATAAATAAAATATTAGCCGATTACAAAATTAAGTTGTAAATGCTTACTATTTCTATGTGGTTTTAAAAACCGTAGTTTGATTTCGCACGTTTTAGTTTGATATCGTTTTAGAATTTTTAAAATGTCTTTTTTATAAAATTTTGTACCCCTGCCCCCGATAGAAGGGAAAAACCTTTGGTTGGGAAATTGCTTTTTTCTGGTTAGAAAACAGCGACCAACGGTCTCGTCCCAAAAGACGAGATTATGACCAAGAAAAAACAATTTGG
>JBDLWE010000011.1:0-11489 GCA_039804445.1 Bacteroidota bacterium
TGATACATACTGAACTCCATTTTGAATTAAATCTATATTTTTTTTGATGTCATGGGCAATGATTTTGCAACCAAAACCAAGCATAATGTTGCAGAACGCCCTACCAATTTTGCCTGTACCGATGATGCCAACGGTTTTTCCAAAAAGGTTAAATCCCATCAAGTTTTGTAAAGAAAAATTGTTGTCACGCCCTTGATTATAAGCTTTGTGCATTTTTCTATTTAAAGTAAGAATAAGTGCAACAGCATGCTCTGCGACTGCTTGCGGCGAATAGGCTGGAACACGTACAACCGTGATATTGTTTTTTTTTGCAGCATCAATATCTACATTATCATAGCCTGCGCTG
Source organism: Bacteroidota bacterium (assembly GCA_039804445.1). Lineage (GTDB taxonomy): Bacteria > Bacteroidota > Bacteroidia > Flavobacteriales > Flavobacteriaceae > Flavobacterium. The sequence continues at coordinate 347 of JBDLWE010000011.1, forward strand.
CGCAAAGCAATTAGTTTTACGCCAGTTTCTGAAAATACTTTTATGCAACTTTCATCGACTTTGTCGGTCACAAAAGCACAAACTGCATCAAATCCTTGGGCTAATGTTGCCGTTTTGTGGTTAAGCGATTCTGTAAAAAAATCAATCTTATGGCGATTATCCGTATTAAATTTTGTAAAATATTCACGTTCATAAAATTGTGTTCCAAAAACGGCTACTTTCATTAGTTAAAGTTTGTTGATAAAATCAAATCTTGTGAAATAGTTAGCCACAAAATCATGTTGTTCTTTGCTAGTCATTTTTTCGGTGGTTTTTACTTCGACTGCTATTTCATGATATTGATGGTTTTCTTTTATTAAATTGTGCAATTTGTTTTTGGCTTCGGTAGGCCCGAAAAGCAATACCTCGTCATAATCTCTGATGATTTTCATAAGATTTTTGTAGAAAGTGCCATGCCTTTGCTGTTCTTTATTGTGCATTTCATTCTCGCTTCGTTGTGCTGTTTCGGCACGGTCTTGTGCACTAAAATCTGAATTTAGTGATTGAATGTCTTTTTCTTCATTTCCAAATTCAATGATATATGCGCTCGAATGGTCTAGCCAAATGCCAAGTTGCTTTTTTTGCTTCATTTTATTTTATAAAAATTGTTAGTCTTTCTCGGCATAGCTAAACAAATTATTTTCTTCGTCTTCGCTACCAATGTTTTCTTGAGCATCGTCTAGTTCGGTTCCAGGCACGTCAAGATCATTTCCAGATGGATCTTGATTAAAGTTTTTTTCGTTCCACGTCCCATTTTTTTCTAGTGGTAAAATCGTTTTGTTTTTTGCGAGGTTTTCTGGATCGATATCAAATTCTTTATTGAATTTGTTATAGACATCTTCGCGTTCTGGATATTTAGGATATCCATCGACTTTTTCTAGCTTCTCGTTTGGTGATTTCGGAAATTTATTGACTTTTTTCATTTTAGGTCATTGTTCGCTTTGTTGAACTCTTGCTCTAAAATTCTTTTTTTGTCTTGATATTCAGATTCGGTAATGTGCCCGCCTGCATATCGTTTTTGAAGGATATCAAAAGCAGAATCTCTGCGGCGACGTTGCCCTGGAACGTCGTATGGAATGGCAAATATCCAGAAAAGAAGCACGACCCAAATGATCCACCAAATCAAGTTCATTCCCCAATAATAGTCTTCGTAGTACATGTTGTTTTGAATTATAGCTTTTATAAAAATTTTATAAATTGCTGATTAGTAAATAGATATTTTTGGTTTATTAAGTTTCTTTTGCGTGAGCGATGGTAGGGGAACTCTTTTTGAGAAAAGCCTTAGCTTTTCTCAAAAAAGTGGGACCGGACAGCGCGACGTGCTCAGGCTTTTTCGGCCTGAGCACGGCACGCCCAAAAATTAATTCAGATATCGTCGTAGCACCCACGCTATGGTCTCGTGCTGTTGCAAAATGCCTGTGAGCAGATCGGCTGTTCCAGCGTCATGACAATCGTCTGTACAGACGTCTATGTCTTTGCGAAGTTCGGCTACGAGTGTCTCGTGATCTGAGAGTAGCTCGGTTATCATGGCTTTTTTGATGGGATATTTGTTTGGGTGTTCTATGATTCTGGACAGTGTAGCAAACTCGCTCATTGTGCCTATGGTTTTGCCACCTAGTTTGCTGATGCGTTCGGCTACTTCGTCTATAATTTTTTCGAGATCGGTGTATTGAGATTCAAAAAGTTTGTGCATTTCCATGAAACTTTCGCCAGCCACGTTCCAATGAAATTTGCGCGTTTTGATGTAGAGCGTCATTTCGTCTGACAAAATAATTGAAAGTAGTTCAATGCTTTTTTGGAGGTGAATTTCTGAAATTCCGATTTTTGGGATTATCATTTTTTTGATTTTTGTGGTTGCGATTGTTTGTTGCACAAAATTGGCGATTAGAAATTGGATGGCTGTTTCAGAAATATTTTAAAAATTGCAAGATTCATAGATTTTTTTATAAATATTCCATACCAAGGGCAACAATTACTGCTATCATCGAGATAAGCAAAATCAAGAAAACAACGGCTTGGCTAACGCTATATCTAGATTTGATATAGTTTGCTTGGTATTTTATTTCGTCAAAAATGCTTCGGCTTAACTGGTTTCTAACACCTTTTTGTTTCAAAAGGTAGTTATCGGCTCCGTTTACAAATGCTTCTATTTCGGTTTGAATATCATCGTTATTGGCAAGAATAATGACTTTTGTGTTTGGATTTACGGTTTTTATGGTGCCTACAATTTGGTTGCCTTCTTCGCCAAAATAGTCATAGTCTAGCACTATAATGCTTGTGTGTTTATCGATGTTCGATATGGCTTGAATGGCGTTTGTGAACGTAAAAATGTTATAAATGGTTCCGAATCTGGCTTTTAAAAACGAGTGCAATTTTATGGCATTTTCTTGATTGTCTTCGACTATAAAAAGATTTTGAGATTGATTTGTCATGGTTTTTAGGTTTTTAAATAGCATCGTTTTCGCCAAATTCGTTTAGGCTTTTTGGAGTGTTTTTTTTCTTGGTATTTATTTTAGCGTTGGCTATTTTACTGTTGTTTTTTGCATCGCTTTTTTTTGGGTTCAACGATGTGTTGCTTTTTGAGTGCCATTTTAATTTATTTTTAAGAATATGATAGCTGAAATTGTCTTTTTTCTATTGCCACATTTTTGTTTTGACCAAAATATTTTTCTATCGTCAAGCGTGCCATAAGGTAACTTACGGTAGATTCAGCCCCTTGATTCAGGTTTATATAGGTGTCTTCAAGACCATCATAACAACCGCCTGTGCATGGATTGTAAACAATTTGATTTAAATGGTTTTTGCCCAAAAACCAGTCAAAGGCCATTTTCATTTTTTGTAAATAATCGATATCATCAAAAATTTCATAAAATTTTGATAATGCCAAAATGGTATAGGCCACGTCAATTGGCTGTTCGCCACCTATTTGTGGTGATTTATTTGTACTGTCATGATGCAACCAACCTTTGTTTGAAACTACTTTTATATGCTCGTTTTTAAAAATTTTGGATAGTAGAAAATCAAACGATTTTTTTGCGATTTCTTTATAAATAATATTGTCAGTTGATAAATAGGCACAGAGCATAGCCTCGGGCAAAATACTATTGCCGTAGGTTAGATAACTTTCAAACCACTGCCAATCAGGGGTGCTTTCATGTTTGTACATCTGAACAAGTTTGTCTGTCAAATGTTTAAGCACCATTATATTGTTTGTGGAATAAGTATTTAAATTGCTGTAATAAATGCCTTTGATTATAAAAGCCATGGCGCGTGGCGAATGAATTTTGCAAACATTGGCAAGCGAAAGCTGAAATGTTTTTTTTGCGCTATTGCTTAAATCAGTCGGAAGCAAATCTGATATTGAAACCAAATAGCCAAGTGCCCAAATGGCGCGACCGTTTGAATCCGCTAGATTTTCGGAATTTTGTTTGGTAAACTTTTTATCAGCATCTACATAATTTAGAAAATAACCCTCGGGTTGTAAACAAAATTTTATGAAATTGTAGTGCAAACGAATATAATTTAGGTCGGCATCGTTATTATATTGTTCAAAATGTTGGCACATGGCTACTAGTGCACGGGCGTTATCGTCAAGTGTATAACCTGTTGTAATGTCGGGTTGATTGACTACAGAAAACTGAATCATTGCAAAATCAGTGCATAAATTTTTGAAATGATTTAAATTTATTTTTGGAATTTTATAATAAATTTCAAGTTTTTTTGGAATCGATTTTTGAAATAATTGCGCATGGGCAATCGCTGCGTTTTCCCAGGCAGTTGGCGCAAGTTTATGAATACCGTTTAACGAAAATGATTTTCGCAGCGATTCATTTGCAAGTAAACGGTTGATTTGTTTGGCAAGCTGTTTGTGGTTTTCAAAATCGACGATTACACCCGCTTTGCTTTCAAGAACCTCGATTGCATGCGGAATGGGTGTCGAAATTATTGGGCAACCGCAACTAATGGCATATGAAAAAGTACCAGAAACCGCTTGATTTCTATCGTTGGATGTAAACAAATAAATATCTGTGAGTTGCAGGTGTTCAAGAAGTTTTTCAAGTGACAAATATTGATTGATGAATGTAACATTTTTGTCAAGCTTAAAATCAATTATTTTTTGTTGCAATAATTCTCGATATTTTTCGCCTTCCGATTTTACAACGTTTGGATGTGTTTTGCCAATGATTAGAAACAAGACATTTGGATGTTTTTTTACAACAGTTTGCAAAGCATTGATAGATGTTTCGATACATTTTCCCGAACTTAATAATCCAAAAGTTGCAATTATTTTTTGGTTACTAAAATTGTATTTTTGTTTTAAAAAATCTTTGTTACTATGTTCAACCAAATGCGTTCCGTGCGGAATGATGTTAATTTTGCTGGCAGAAATTCCATAATCGGTTGTAAGTATAACTTTTGCCGATTGAGTCATTACAACAATAGCATTTACAACATTGGCAATTGAAGCAACATTTTGCTTAAAAGCACTGTTTGCATTTGGCAAAACGGTATGAAACGTGATAACAATAGGCTTGTTTAATGATTTTAGAAAAAGTAAAAAATCGCTCTCATTGTTTTTGAAAAGCCCAAATTCGTGTTGAATAACGACCAATGAAATGGCGTTGCTTTGATTAATATTTTTGGCAAGTAACAAGTATGAGTTTTGATTATCAGTTTTTAAAACGTAATCAACAGTACTACCATAAATGAGCGATTCAAATTGATTTTCTAAAGCACAAATTTTAAGATCAAAAGATTTATAAAATTTATTGCTTATTGCCAATATCAAATCTTGGCTGAAAGTTGCAATGCCACATTCGCGAGGCGGAAACGATGTAATAAATAGAATTTCAGGAATGCTATTTTCAGGTTTAGTGACATTGATTGTGCCGTTTTGAATAGTATTTCTAATTTTTCGGCCAATTCGACTCGGATTTTGATAATCGGATATTTCGTTTCGCATTTCATTTTTGATTTTGCATTAATTTTAGTAAAAGGTCTGTTAGTGAAACCGATGCGCAGGCAATTGCTTTATCGGCAGCACCATAATAAATGAATAAAGTATCGTTTTGAACAATTGCTCCCGACGGAAAACAAACATTGTTTACATCACCTTTTAACTCATAATCAAATTCGGGTTTAAAAAGTGGGTAGGGTAGTCGGGCGATTTCTTTCAATGGATTTTCTAGATCGAGCAATGCGGCGCAAGCACAATAGACAAAACCACTTGCCGCATCATAAACCCCATGGTAAATCACTAACCATCCTTCATGGGTTTCAATAGGCGGGCAACCCCCGCCAATGTAACTTATTTCGTGTTTATACTTTGGCGAAAGCACAATTGAATCTTGAAATCTCATCAGATAATTTTGCCAAAATTCTTCGGTCAAATCACTCAGGTTGTCTATGCTAACGAGTTGAATATCCGGTTTTATTCTGTGCAAAAAAACAAGTTTTTCGTTTATTCGTCTCGGAAAAAAGACCACGTTTTTGTCCCAAACTAGTACTTTTTTTCCATCGCGCTCTTTTACGTTTTCATGTTCATTGTATCGATAATATTTTTCGTTGAGCTTTTGGTTGGTTTCTGCCATTTGTTTGAAAGAGCCATAAGCAACCTGCGGTACGATGATGCCTTGTTTTTGCCACAATTCTAAATCTTGGGAAATTGCAATCGCTCCTCGGGCATTAAGTCCATCAAAAGCGCAATAACTCAAATAAAATACATTGTCTATTTTTACAATTCGTGGATCTTCTGTGCCTTGTTGTTCATATTCATTTTGTGGAAAAATTACAGGAATCTCACAACGATGCTCTATTTCTAATGGTGATTTAAAAAGGCATAGGCCAATGCTAGAAAAATTGTTTTTTGCAACGGCTCTATAAAACATATAGATTTTGTTTTCGTGCAGTATAACAGCCGGATTCAAAACTGCTTCGACCTCGAACAATCGTTCCGATTTAGATAAAACAACACCGTGTTTGTTAACAATTATCATCGTTTGTTGTAGTTTTTAATTTATTTAAAGGTTGTAAAAAATGCTGCAAATATTGTTATGGAATTATTTTTAAAATTGTATTATTATTCACATCTATTTTACTTTGATAAAAAAATGGTTGCCAATTTCTTGACAACCATTTCTAAACAAAACCATCAAATCCTCAATTAATAGTTTGTTTTTAACTCTACTCGTCTGTTTTTGGCCCGACCGAGTTTGGTTTTATTGTCTGCAATAGGTTTGGTTTCGCCGTTACCAACTGGTATTAGTCTTGATTCTGATATTCCTTTACCAATGAGGTATTGCTTAACAGATTCGGTTCTTTTTTGAGATAACGTCATGTTAAAATCATCTTTTCCTACATTATCTGTATTTCCTTCAATGGTTAGCGATGCACCATCGTATCTAAGCAATATTTTTGCAAGTTCATCAAGCTCAGAAAGTGATGCTACTTTTAGTTTGTCTGAATTATTTTCGAAAAACAATTTACTACCGATATAGGTTATTCTTACGATATCAGCTTTCGCAATTTCTGGACAGCCTTTATTTTCAATAGTTCCTTTTGCATTTGGGCATTTATCGTCAACATTTGCAATTCCATCACCGTCTGCATCTGGACAACCTTTAAGTGCAATAACACCTGCAAGGTCTGGGCAACGGTCTTCGTCATCGGCAACACCATCTTTGTCAGAATCTATTGCACAACCCATGTCATCTACTTTTGTTCCTGATTTTGTGTTGGCACATTTGTCGTCAAGATCTGCAACACCATCGTTGTCTGTATCAGGGCAGCCTTTAAGAGTAATAGTCCCTGCTTGATTTGGGCAACGGTCTTGAGAATCCATAACGCCGTCATTATCTTGGTCTGGGCAGCCATTTAGCATTTTAGATCCTGCCACTTCGGGGCAACTGTCTAAATAATCTTCAACGCCATCGGCATCTGCATCGAGCGGACAACCAGATCTATCAACTTTTACATCCATTGGCGTATCTGGACACACATCTTTTTTGTCAGAAACACCATCTTTGTCGGTATCTTTTGAGTTTCCCATATTGAAAGTAAGTCCAACCATGTGCGTTAGATATGCATCTTTAGTCTTGAAATCTGTCGAACCGTTGTCAACACCATCTCTGCGGTCTTTGTTAGAAAACATGAAGGTTTCTTGCAGATTGAGCATAATTTCTGGCGAAAGTTTAAAATTGATCCCTGCACCAGCAGTTGGCAACATATAGTCGTATTTTTCGTCATGAAAATTAAGTTGATTGTCGAATAATACTGCACCAGCACCAGCCACAACATACGGTCTGATTACATATTCTGGCGCAACAATGTTAAATCTAAGATTTATAGACGCAGCATTAAAATCTGATTTAAAACCAGCCGTCGCACCATTGTTATAACCTATTGTACCCTTGGATAATAATAAACTTACGTCAAAAAGTTTACCTAAATATCTAGAAACGGACAATCCGCCAAAACCATAGGCAGTGTTTGCGGTTTCGTACCAATCGCGACCCAAATCACCGTTGTATTGGGTTATTCCACCATGCAAGCCTATGTTCCATTTTTTTTCTTCGGTTTGTGCCGAAAGCGATACAACCGATAGCAAAAAAGCTATCATAAATACTAATTTTTTCATTTTGTTTGTGTTTAAAATTATTGAAACAAATTTGCAATAGTTTCAAAAATAAGTTGTTACGAAATTTAGTTTAAAAATTATAAGATTCATATTCAATAAAAAAAGCGAATCTAGTCGTTCGCTTTTTACTAATTTTTTTAATTTTTCGTTAATTAAAAATATCTTTCAGGTTTTTACCAACTTCGTCCATTTCGCGATTAAAATCGCTTTTAAATGTTTGCCAGTCAGTTTGCGAACTGTTGTAATTTTTTATTCTAGATTTCAATCCGTTATTTTGCGTTTCTAGTTTTTCGATACGATTTTTATAAACGCTGTCATAAGTGCTGCCCGGTTTGTTTGCCTTGATTTTTAATTCGGCAATTCGCTGGTCATTGCTCAAAATTTTTGCTTCGGCTTCGGCCTTAAAAACTTTCCAATCGGCGGCGTTTTTCTCTTTGGTGTTTTCTAAATCTTGGTTTGCTTCAGCTACGTTTTGTTTTGCAGCTGTTTCTTTTTGAGCAGCAGATTTGCAAGCCAAAATAGAAATTGACATTACGGCCGCAACAAAAAACACTGAAATGCCAAGTCGCACTGTTGTGTATTCGGTACTAATTTTTTGAAGATTTGCTTTCATTGTGTGTTTATTTAAGGTTTAAGTTGCAAATTTCTATATTTAGTTCAAAGCGGGTATTTCACAATTCATCTATTTAATTGTAATATTATTTTTAAATTGGTTTAACCCAAATTTCGCACTATAACTAAATTCAACCGCGAAGGTCGCAGAGCACGCAAATTTGTGATGCTTAATCAAGATTTTGTATAGCATTTTTTTTATAAGCTGAATTTGGGTTTAATAGAAAATGGCATTATCTAGAACGATAATGCCATTTTTAAAACCATTAAAAAGAAATTAACGGCCTACTTGTTTCAAAAAAAATATTTTAAATTACATTCTATTCATGTACCAATTCAACTCTTTCTCAAGTTTTTGATATTTAAAAATAGAAGCAATTACTTTTTGTAATCTCAAAAAAGCAGTTTCACTTTTTATGATATAATCAAAAGCCTTGTGGTGCATGCAACTAACGGCGACCTCAATTTTGTCTTGACTTGAGAGGATTATTACCGGAATAGACGAATCTACTTCTTTTATTTTGTCCAAAGCCGTCAATCCGTTCATTGCATTTTCATCGATACCATCTAAATGAAAATCCAAAATAATGATGTCTGGATTTTTATGCAAATTTTGCAGACACAATTCGCCTGTTTTAAAGGTTTCGACATCAAATTTATTTAGCTGCAAAAATTTGATTTCTAGTTCTTTAAGAAAAACAGCATCATCATCTACCAGAAAAAGTTTTATTTGTTGAAGGTTTTTCACTTTTTTGTAATTTTTAAATTTTCAAGTTCAATTTCTAGTTCGCGACATGCCTGCGAACACACTTTTTCGAGTTCTGCGACTATATCGTGTATTTCTTTTGTGATCTCAATAGTAAAAGCATATTCTTGAATTTTTTTAGCCATCAATTGAATTTTTGGGTTAATACCCATTATAGAAAAAGACGGAATCATCTTGTGAACAGCAGATTGTAGCATTTTCCAATCTTTGCTTTCAAGACTTTTTTTCATGCTCAAAATCAATGGTGGCGTTTGTTCAAGATACGAAGTTATCATTTGCGACATTAATTTTGGCTCTGATTTTGTAAATTTTTTCAAATAGCTCATGTCTACATATTTCACGGTATCGTTCTCGGGATTATCACCTTTTGTATGTTCAATAATTACAATTGGTTTTTTAGAAAACGAAATTAATTTGCTGTAAAGCAACCGCTCATCGACTGGTTTTGAGATATAATCGTTCATGCCAACGGCCTTACATTTATCTACATCGGCTGTTGTAACATCTGCTGTAAGTGCGATGATTGGCATAGTAAGTTTTAGTTTTTTACGAATATAATCTGTAGCTGCAAATCCATCCATTTCAGGCATTTGCAAATCCATCAAAATAATATCGTAGGATTTTGTTTTTAATCTGTCTATTGCCAATTTTCCATTGGCCGATATATCGCACTCAAAACCAAAATCGTCGAGCAACGTTTTCATTAGCAATTGATTAAGTTCTACATCTTCTACTACCAAAATTTTGGTGTTTTTGATTGTCGAATCAAGTTCTAAAATTTCGGGCTCATGAACGTTTACGGTTTTTGATTTCAAAAAATTCATAACAAAACTAAAGGTTGAACCTTGGTTTATTTTGCTCAAGACGCTTATCTTACCGCCTTGTGCTTCAACAAGTTGTTTTGCAATTGCCAAACCAAGCCCAGTGCCACCATAGAGTCGGGAAGTAGTATCTGTAGATTGCTGAAAATTGTCAAATATCTTGTTTTTCACGGCTGCCTTTATACCAATTCCCGTGTCTTGAATAGAAAATCTAACCGATACAGTCGATCTACTTTCTTCAATTAATGAAGTTTTAACAACGATTTTTCCTGAATTGGTGAACTTTACGGCATTGCTAACTAAATTTAGAATAATTTGATGCAGTCGGGTAGGGTCACCTTCTAGAATTTGTGGAATTCTATTGTCATAATCAATTTCTAACGTGAGATTTTTTTCTTGAATTTTTGTTTCAAATAAATGAAGCATCGCCGAGATTGACAATTGCAGTTTAAAAGGTATTTGCTCAAACGACATTTTGCCTGAATCTACTTTTGCCAAATCTAGAATATCGTTTATCAAAACAATCATTGAGTCGCCAGACATCTTGATTGCCGTAAGATATTCTTTTTGTTTTGCAGTCAAATTGGTTTTCAAAACAACTTTTGTAAACCCGATAATGGCATTCATTGGTGTACGAATTTCATGACTCATGTTTGACAGAAATTGTTGTTTAGACCGAGTAGCATCGAGGGCACTATTTTTAGAAATTATTGCTGCGGCTGCTGCACTTTCGGCGGCAGTTTTGGCAACTATTAGCTCTTTGGTTAGCATTTTTAGGGCAGTGATGTCACGTGCAACAACAACTGCACCCACAACCGCATTGGCATCGTTGCTAAAAACCGACCCGTTAAAAAGAACTTCGGTTTGTTGCTTGTTTTTTAATGTGAGCGGAAAATCAATAATAACGCCTGTTTTAAATACGGTTGTATTTAATTTTTTGACCAAATCTGTTTCTATAAAATAATCCGAAAAATTTGAATTTAATAATTCTGCTTCTGTGCTATCTAAAATTTCGATTGCGGCTTTGTTAACATCGCTTATTTTTCCGTTTTTAGTAATCGCAAAAAGCGGGTCGCAACTTGCTTCGATCAAAATTCGGGAATAGGCCAGTTTTTGCGCTTGTTGTTTGTCTGTAATATCGTGCGCAACACCAGCAAGTCTAGTGATTTGGTCTTCGCTATTCAAATAAATTTTACCAACTGCATTAATATATCTAATGCTTTGATCTGGTCTTATAATGCGATAAAAACAATGAAATGGCTTTCGCAA
>JBDLWE010000012.1:0-9473 GCA_039804445.1 Bacteroidota bacterium
CGTTTCTCACAACGACAGGATTTCCGCTCAACACCTAACGCTGGTGCAACCCTAGACCAATTTTGCGAAATGAAGCAAAAAAATAGCTCTTTTAACTTGGTTTACCACAGTTTAAAAATCAGATCAAAACCACAAAAATGTCAATATCATTTACCGATACTCACACCCATTTATATTCAGAAGAGTTTAATGCTGATAGAACCGAGGCCATTCAAAATGCAATCGACGCTGGTGTCAATAGATTTTTTATTCCGGCTATAGATTCAAATTCTGTTCAAAAAATGTATGATTTAGAGGCTGCGTTTCCAGATAACGTCTTTTTGATGGCAGGACTTCACCCGTGCTATGTCAAAGACAATTATGAGCACGAGCTGCAACTTCTTGAAGAGCAACTTGCCATAAGAAATTTTGTAGCAATTGGCGAAATTGGCATTGATTTGTACTGGGATAAAACCAAATTGGAAATTCAAAAAAAGGCATTTCAATATCAAATTCAGTTAGCCAAAAAACATAAACTGCCCATAAACATTCATTGTAGAGAGGCATTTGACGAAATTTTTGAAGTCCTTGAACTCGAAAAATCTATTGATTTATATGGCATCTTTCATTGTTTTTCAGGAACCTATGAGCAAGCATTGCGTGCCATTTCGTTTAATATGAAATTAGGCATTGGCGGCGTAGTAACTTTCAAAAACGGCAAACTAAATCAATTTTTGAATCAAATTCCGATAGAAAATATTGTGTTAGAAACCGATGCGCCCTATTTGGCACCAGCACCACATCGAGGCAAACGAAACGAAAGTTTTTACATACCAATTATTGCATCAAAAATTGCAGCATTGTACAACTTGTCGATCGATGACGTTGCAAAAATCACGACAGATAATTCAAAATCAGTATACGGGATTTAGCAGTTTTTTTATACAGATTTGTTGAATAGTTTTGTTTATTTGCACTCTAAACTACGCACAATGCAAAAATTTGATGCCATCAGGCCGTTTTATGACACCGAAATAAACGAGGCCATCCGCTCGACGGTAAACCATCCGATGATGAAGGCCATCATGAATTTTACATTTCCCGAAGTCGAAGATTCAGTTTGGAAATCGCAGCTCTTAAAAACACATTCGATTCGAGATTTTCAATGCAATTTTATCTATCAAGCCGTTCAAAAAGTAATCCAAACATCATCAGACGGTGTCACTACATCAGGTTTTGAGAAACTAGAAAAAAACACATCTTATCTTTTTATATCAAATCATCGAGATATTATACTAGACACCTCTTTGCTCAACGCCAGTCTGTTCGACCACGGTTTGGTCATGACTGCATCTGCCATTGGCGACAATCTTGTGAAGCGCGCTTTTATGGACACGTTGGCAAAACTAAACCGAAATTTTTTGGTAAGACGTGGTTTGTCGCCGCGCGAAATGCTAGAAAGTTCAAAACTAATGTCTGAATATATAAGTCAATTGTTATTGCGCGAAAATAGGTCTGTTTGGATAGCACAACGCGAAGGTCGAACAAAAGACGGAAACGACGCCACAAATCCTGGAATTCTCAAAATGTTGGGTATGGGAAGTGATCAAAACAATTTAATGCAATATTTTAAAAATTTGAAAATTGTGCCTGTTTCAATTTCTTATGAATACGACCCAACCGATGTTTTGAAAATGCCTCAACTATTGGCCGAAGCAAATAATGAAGTTTATGTAAAAACCAAAAACGAAGATTTTAATACCTTGTTGAGCGGTGTTTTAGGCCAGAAAAAGCGAATTCATATTAAGATTGGCAACATTTTGAATCATGAAATTGATACGATAGACAAAAAATTAGACAACAATAACAAAAAAATTCAGGCATTGGCCGCAACAATTGATGATTCAATAATCAAAAATTATAAACTTTGGCCTACCAATTTTATTGCCTATGATTTATTAAAAAATACAGATTTATATGCAAAAAACTATTCAGAAAACGAAAGAATGCTTTTTGAACGACGACTTGAGATGAAAATTGATAATAAAAATCAAGTTGCAAGAGAAGGTTTTTTGAATATGTATGCAAATCCTGTGCTTAACAAAATGAAATATGAGTAGTTTGAAGCCAAAAATTTTATTGGTTTATACAGGCGGCACCATCGGCATGATCAAAGATGCAGTATCGGGAGCTTTGAAGGCTTTTAATTTTGGTAAACTGCTACAAAAAATTCCAGAACTGAAACTTTTGGATTGTGAAATCGAAACCATTTCGTTTGAAAAACCCATAGATTCATCAAACATGAATCCTGAACATTGGGTTTCAATTGCCGAAATTATAGAAAAAAACCACCAAGATTTTGATGGTTTTGTGGTGCTTCATGGCTCAGACACCATGTCTTACACGTCGTCGGCATTAAGTTTTATGTTAGAAAACTTATCTAAACCAGTGATTTTTACAGGGTCGCAATTGCCAATTGGTGATTTACGCACAGACGCCAAAGAAAATTTGATTACAGCTATCCAAATCGCTGCTCTTCAAGAAAATAATGGTGCAACCGTGCAGGAAGTTTGTTTGTATTTCGAATATAAATTGTATCGGGCAAACCGGACCACAAAAATTAATGCCGAGCATTTCAAGGCATTTACGTCTCCAAATTATCCGTTTTTGGTTGAATCTGGAGTTCATCTAAAATTGAATAAAGACAGTTTTTTAGAACAAAATCGATCTACAAATTTGATTGTTCATAAAAATTTTAATCAAAATGTAGCCATTATAAAATTGTTTCCGGGCATTAACGAAACCGTTTTAATCGCAATTTTTGAAATAAAACAACTTCGGGGTGTTGTGCTAGAAACCTATGGTGCAGGCAATGCATCGACAGAAAAATGGTTTCTATTGTTGATAGCAAAAGCAATTAAAAAAGGAATCGTGGTTATAAACGTGACACAATGCTCGGGCGGAAGCGTCAGCATGGGCGATTATGAAACCAGTACTGCATTAAAAAATCTTGGTGTTATTTCTGGTAAAGACATTACAACCGAGGCCGCGATAACCAAATTAATGTTTTTGCTCGGACAAAAACAGATGGATGCCAGTTTCAAACAAAAATTTGAAACCGCGATTTGCGGCGAAATTTCATAATTAGCTGGGGGTTTATTTTTAAAATTCAAAAAAAAACGAGTTATTTGTGATCTAGAAAAGAGGGGTGTCCGAGTGGTTGAAGGAGCAAGCCTGGAAAGTTTGTATGTGGGCAACTACATCGTGGGTTCGAATCCCATCCCCTCTGCAAAATTTATATAAATTAAAAAAACACATTGGTTTTGTACTTTTTTTTAAGATTTGCTTTGCGGAAAAAATACATAAAATATTTTACATAAAATTATTTGGGATTTCTCAAACTTTTTATTCGGCTAAATTTGAAGTTGACTATAAATTTACCTTCTGCCATTTTATTGATTGTTAGTTCGATTATCTATGTTATATGCACTTTATCGTCAAAATACATTGATTGAGCGCGTTGGTTTTTTTTTTTAATCATTCTTCAGAATATTTTGTATTTTCGTACAACCAAATATTAACACAAAAATGATTTTCAAGCGCAGTTCTGTTTTCAATTTGCCAGAATTTACCGATTTTATTTCGGGTAGATTACTATTTGTTGTAGGACTTCGGATGCTTACCACAGTTCTTGGTTGGTGGCTTTACGAAATTACAAACAGTATTTTTTGTATAGGTTTGATTGGGCTTGCAGAAGTTATTCCGTCAATCGGATTGTCACTGCATGCAGGATATATTATTGATCTTTATGACAAAAGAAAAATACTTTTAAGGTGTGTTTTTATGTTCGGAATCTGCGTCTGTTCGCTGTTGTTTTTGTCGGTATACTTGCTTCAACACCCAGATTACAAAACACAAATTGTTGTTACAATTTATTTAATTATTTTTTTAATAGGTTGCGTACGTGCCTTTCTTGCGCCAGCATTTAATGCAATGATGCCAAATATTGTTAACAAAAACTTGATCCCTACAGCAACTACTTGGAGTTCTGCTACTTGGCTTTTTGGTAGTATTTTTGGTCATGCTTCTGCAGGCTTTGCAATTGCTTATTTAGGATTAACTGTTTCGTTTTTTATAATCGTTACGCTTATTTTTGCTTCTTTCTTTATGTTATATTTATTGTTGCCAAAACCAGCTTCTGTTGAAAAATTTCAACTTAAAAATAAAAGTTGGGATAATATAAAAGATGGTATTCGGTATGTAGTCAGCAATAAAGTAATGCTTGGCGCATTATCTCTAGATTTGTTTGCAGTGTTTTTTGGAGGGGTTGTTGCAATAATTCCAGCCATAGCAAAAGATGTTTTGAAGGTTGGTCCCGAAGGATTTGCTTGGTTGAATATGGCCGCAGATGTTGGATCGGCAGCCATGCTTGCTATCTTAATGTTATTACCAATAACAAAAAAACAAGGATTAATTTTGTTTTTGACCGTAGCCGTTTTTGGACTAAGTATCGTTTTGTTTTCTTATTCGAACTCGTTAATTTTTTCATGTATCATACTGTTTGTAAGCGGACTGGCAAATACCGTAAATTCTGTAATTCGAGGAACAATAATGCAAATAAAGACGCCCGACAATATGCGGGGGCGTGTGATGGGTATTAACTCGTTGTTCACAAATTCGTCAAACGAACTCGGAAAACTAGAAAGTGGCATTGCCGCTCACTTTCTGGGGGCAATGCCGTCGGTGTTATTCGGTGGCATAATGACGTTGGTAATAGTTTCAATTTCGTTTATAAAATCGCCGAGTTTACGAAAATTAGAATACTAACTAATTTAGAGTAAAAATTAGAGTTTCAGACAATTATGAAAATTCAAGATTACATCACATATTTTTCGTCAAAAGATAACATTGCGCTTGACGACGCTGGCACGCGATATTCTATTGTAAAAAAAATGGGTGAGCCCGTTGCATATTTTGATGACGAATCGGTTATATTTAAAGTACAGCATAACGACGATTTTCATGTTTTAAAATGCGTCGAAACAAATATTAATGTTGATTGGAACGAAATCATTGACGTTGCACCATTACCAGATGAGGCAAATTCTGAACAACGTATTCTGATAGTTGAACAGCAAGCAGGTAATTCATATAAAAAAACCGTGGTTGTTGCCCCTTGGAACGAAGCGATTTTAGCAGAATTAAACATAACTAGATATGCAAAACAATTGCACGATCCAAAAAACAATTCAGTTTATAGAAAACATAGAACAAAAGTAAAAACGGCAGTTGTAGTTGCACTAAGTGTAGTTTTTATGGGAATCGCTGGTACAAAAAGTGCATATCCAAATCAAATTTTTGTTAACCCCATTGATTATCGTCAACTTATTTTGGACGACAGTATTAGAACAGTAAATATTGCTCTAAACAAAATCGAAAATGCTTCAAAAGAACTAGTTATCAAGAAAAAAGACATTGCACTACCAACAATAACCGATCTCGTCAATGATAAAAACGGCAGCGAAAAATTGGTTTTAGAACAAAAATTTAAAAAAGATATTGCTGTAAAGAAAAATCTTGAAATCCAAAAAGAAAAAGAGCGAGTTCAAAAAGCAGCTGAAGCACTTAAAGCAGAACCAAAAGACAGCGCCTCAATAAAAAAGAAACGAGAACGAACAGAAGAAGCCGTTCGAGTAATAAACGAAAAGAAAACAGTAAACTTTAAATCAACAGACTTTTAACCCAAAAACAAAAAAAATGAAATATTTAAAAATTATTAAACAAACAACATTAGCAATTTGTGTTCTTACAATATTGTCAAGTTGCGTCAGCAAAAGAAAAATTGCCGAAATGACCAAAATTATCAACGAGAAAAAAACCGTTGAAAAAAATCTGGAAACTAAAATAGCATCAATGGATGAGGTGCGAGCAAACAAAACTGCGATAGGCGAACTTGATGACAAATCAAACGAGTCTATCAAAAAAGTACTAGACAACGAAAAAAAGGGCATTGCAGAACGAACCGATGCTTTAGATAAAATGAACGAAGCATTGACGGCCAAAAAACGTATCAAAATAAAAGATTTTGAAGCCATGCAAATCAACGTAGTAGCCGCAAACGCAGTGGTTGCACAAAAAGGCGAATCCATAAACTTTGTAAATCAGTTATTAAAACAAACAACATTTGTAAAATTCAACAGTGCCGCATTTTTTGAAGGCGGTGGTTTTAAAATTCCTGAAAATAAAATGGAAGAAGCCAAAGTTGTATTTTCGCCAATTGTAGATAGTTTGGTCGTGTTTGTGAAAAAATTTCCAAAACTACGACTAAATTCTTCGATCATTGCCAGCGGATATGCAGATGCTACAGGTTTTGGCCCAGGTGCGCTTGTTGATCTTTTGACTTCAAATATCGGAAAAGCAGTCGCAAGCAAAGAAGAATTAAATTCAGAATTATCTAGACTTCGTGCTGAGGAGGTAGCTTCTATTTTGACAAATATTTATAACGACAGAATAAAAGACAACCCAAATGCAAACCAGTTTAACACGCAGTTTTTCAAGATTGGAAAAGGCGAAGAATTGCCAAACAAAAAAATTACGAACTATGAGATAAACGACGAACGTCGGCGAATTGTAGTAATTTATTGGAACGCATTGCCTGAATAAAATGCAGATTTTTTAAATAACAAACAAGTGCTTCTCATCAAAAAAAATCCCGATCAAAATTTTTGGTCGGGATTTTGGTTTATTATAAATAAAGATTTTGTTAAACCCAACCGCACAATATAGCACCAATTATTCCGAGCGTAAGAGTCCAGTAACCCGCGTGTATAAAAATATATTTCCATGATTTTCTTTCAAACATTGCATTAATTGCTACCAAAGGAAATGCAAATAAAATTCCTGCCATTGTACCATGCAACGCCCCATGTTTAAAAGTCCTAAATGCCATTCCATAATCCTTCATAAACGCAACATAAGATGGCAGTGCAGTTGCCTGGTCACCGCCAATCATACCAAAAGCACCCATTTGATGAATTACAAAAAACTGCATCATCAAAGATATAAAAAACGAAAATAGCAGCGAAAGTGCAATTATAGGCAACATATTGGTTTTCTCTAATTCTTCTTTAATAAAATTGTTTTCACGCATCCAAGCGTTTCCAAGTCCTTTGTCGCTGTACCAAACAAAACCTACTGCGGTGGGTACAAGTGCCGCTACAAAAATAGCAATCCAGTTCATAATTTTATTAGTTTTAAGGTTGTTAAGAATTCAAAATTAAATAATTGGTTTGGTTTTAACAATTGTTTATCAATAAATCTGTTTTTAAAATGTTTCTAATTGTTTGTTCAAAAATAATATTAAAATTTTTGTTATTATCTAGTAGTATCGTAATATTGCAATATACAAATATAAAAATTTATGGGAGTAACCAAAACCGATTATTATAGTACAGACCAAAACGAATTGGCAATTATTGCAAAAGCACTTGGACATCCAGCTAGGATAGCAATAATAGAACATTTGTTAACAGTCAACTCTTGTTTTTGTAGTGATGTCGTAAATGAACTTTCGTTGGCGCAACCCACAATTTCGCAACATTTACAAATACTTAAAAATGCAAAACTAATAAAAGGCACAATCAACGGAGCAAGCTTATGCTATTGTCTAGACAAAATTGGGATTGACATAATTATAGGTTTTTTAAATAAAATTAAATTGCAGCTACATATTCAACGTCAAGATTGCTACTAAAATCACGAAATATAAAAACTATGAAACTCTCAAAAATTAAAGAACTTTTAAGCACAATTGAAACTGTATCTTTTCGATTAGAAAACAAACAATTAGTACCACCTAATTTTCATGTTACAGAAATTGGAATTATAGTTAAAAAATTTATTGATTGTGGCGGCATTGTACGGTCAGAAAATGTAATAAATTTTCAGCTTTGGCATGCTGAGGATTTTGATCATCGTCTTAAACCAAAGCGCCTGTTGGATATTATTAGTCTTGCCGAAACAACCTTGGTACTAACTGATCAAGAGATTGAGGTAGAATATCAATCTGAAACCATTGGTAAATATGATCTTGGCTTTAATGGTACAGATTTCTTGCTATTAAACAAAAAAACGACGTGTTTGGCAATCGATCAATGCGGCATTTCTATCACTGAAAATATAATTTTAAATAAAAACTCGCAAAACAACTGCGTGCCTGGGAGCGGTTGCTGCTAAAAAATAATTGTTATGAAAAATTTATTTTACAAATATAAAAAGCCAATAATCATCACGGTTTCAATAACGGTCTTGCAACTTATTTGGGGTTTTGACCCAAAATTTTGTGTCATCAATATCATTTGGTTATTTGTTTAATGTATACAAAATCTTATGAAAAAAATATTAGTACTTTGCACCGGAAATAGCTGTCGAAGCCAAATTGCCGAAGGTTTTTTGAGAAAATTTGCACAAGATAGGGCGTCTGTATATAGTGCTGGAATTGAAACCCATGGCGTAAACCCACGAGCTATTTTGACGATGCAAGAAGTTGGTATCGACATTTCAAAACACACTTCAAACAACGTCACCGAATACAACAACATCGATTTTGATTTTGTGATAACCGTTTGCGACAACGCAGATGAACGTTGCCCGGTATTTATGACAACTGCTACAAAATTTCACAATAATTTTCCAGACCCTGCAAAAGCAAGCGGTACACCCCAAGAAATTATGATTGAATTTAGAATAATACGTGACTTAATAAAAAATTATTGTCAAAATTTTATTGATCAAAATCTTACCTAATAGTTAATAGATCGTTTGTCTAAATCTGCAAAAAGTCTTTTGAATCCAGCAGAAATCAACTCTGCGTGACTTTTAGAAAATGTTACGTCTGAACTACCTGTGTTTTGACTTACAATACCTACAATCGTCTGTGAATAAAGCGTAGTAGCAGTTTTTAAATCATAAATTTCTAAAGACATTTCAATAGAATTCATGTTTCGTTCGTTTCTTGATTCACGTGGCGAAATATCAATATAGCCAATTTCTGAACGCAAAACTTTTGATTTTATGTTAATGTAAAAATCAAATTTTGTGGATTTATACAGGTTTTTCAAAACAACTACTCCAGGTTTTAGAGCAATGTCGCCCTGCCCGAGCAAAACTCCTTTTGCGATAGGCGCATAACTAAATTTTGAACCTATTTTTTTTTCAAAATTTTTCAAGGATAACTCCTCAATTCGTTTGGTTGAAAATGCAGGAACATCTATTCTGCCTAATAAATAACTGCCTTCTGCAAAATTTATTCCCGTGACTTGTTGAGGGTTTTTAAAAACAAAATGTGGTACGCTGCACGATTGCATCAAAATGCAAACCAGCACAAATACGGCTATATTTTTTAAAAAATCAAACCTCATCGTCAATACTTTCTTTTAAAAAATTAGCTTTCCCAGTTTTTCCGCTAACCACCACCACAATTTCGCCTTTTATAG
>JBDLWE010000013.1:0-10063 GCA_039804445.1 Bacteroidota bacterium
ATCAATTTTATAATAACCATTTTCAAAAAAACGAATCGTAACTTCTTC
The DNA here is from genome assembly GCA_039804445.1 of Bacteroidota bacterium. Lineage (GTDB taxonomy): Bacteria > Bacteroidota > Bacteroidia > Flavobacteriales > Flavobacteriaceae > Flavobacterium. Next base: position 49 of record JBDLWE010000013.1, read on the forward strand.
TAGCGGATAAAACGTGGTTTTGTCATTCAGTCCAAGATAAACATATTCGATTATCGTAAAGCTGTGTGCGTCAAACGAAATAGAAACGTGGTCTTGTGAGGAATAGAAAAGTTTTACTTGTTCGTTTATCAATTCGATACTCACCCGTGAATAATAGGTTTCATTGCGTATTTTCTTGGCGTTTCCTGCCCAACAAACCACAAACAATTCTTTAAAAACTTTGTGTTTTGGCTGCATGTCAGGATGGCGTATTGTCATAAAATCTAAAACACCGTCAAGCGTATACTCAATGCTGTTTTTTGATGATTTTTCCAAATCATGAACCGTTTTTTTATTTGTAGATAACTTGTTCAATAGCGATTCGACCGGAATACTATTACTACCACGACGCACATAAACTTGTCCGGCCACAATCATGTGAATGTTTTTTGTGAAAGCGCAAATGTTTTTGTTTGGCTTGATTGTAACAAGTCCAACAACTTTGTCTTTTGGCAAGTCTGGAAACGGAATATTATCGTATTGAATGATTGGCGCATTTGTCAAAAACGCATTTACAAGATTTTGAATCCGAGAATCATCAAAAAAATCGTCACCAATAATTTCGTTATCTAAATCTTCAACACCAACAATAATGTAGGAGTTGTTAGTAGGATTAGAATTTGATAAGGCACAAATGTGTTTCAAAAACTTGGATTTGCCCTCGCGATTATGCAGATTAAGCTGTCTTTTTTTGTCATAAAAAGAACACTCATCGTTTTGAGCCAAAAGATTTTTGATAAGTAATCGCTTGTTTATCATTTTGTTTGCTCAAAATTTTTATGGCGCAAGACAAACAAATATACAACAAGCCTTGACAAAAAATGTATTTGTTTTGTTACGAATTTGTATTGAAAATTAATTTTTTAGAAAATCATGTAAAATTTTCAGATAAAAACTTTTTTTAGAAACTTGTCTGAGTTTTTGTATTTTGCGAATAAATTATAACCAACCAAATTTCAACAAAATGAAAAAAATAATTATCGCAGTAGTGTTATCTCTCGCATTAATGAATTGCAAAAAAGAATCAGAAAATGATTTCGCAAAAATCACAAAAAATTATTTTGATGATAAAAACGCACTCGACCCACTGACTGCAACCCAGAACGGACAATCAAATTTTGATGACAAATTGGTTTTTGAAATGACCGAAAGCTACAGGTCGTTACAAAGCATTTTTTACAACAAATATGAAAATGAATTGAAAAAAGTGAATCAAGAATCACTGTCTGAAGAAGAAAAAACAAGTTTTGAAATCATGAAATTTGAAATTGAAGTCGGCAAACAAATGCTAGAATCGCCAGCAAATCTGTTGCCTATGCATCAATTTAGCGGTACGCATCTCACAATGGCACAATATGCTGGCGGCACAAGCGGACAACCATTTAAAACCGAAAAAGACTATCGCAATTTTTTGAAAAGAATCGATTTATATGTTGTTTGGATAGATTCTGCAATTGTCTATATGAAAAAAGGAATTGCACAAAAAGCAGTTTTGCCAAGGGCTTTGACCGAAAAATTGATTCCACAGTTTGATAATTTTAAAACAAATAATATAGAAGATAATTTATTTTATTCGGCTTTAAAACTAATGCCAAGTAGTTTTTCTGACACTACCAAAAAAGAATTAATTGACAAATATTCTCAAACAATAAATCAAAAACTTGTGCCACAATATGCAAAAATGAGTGCTTTTTTAAAATCAGAATATCTTTTTGCTAGCAGAAGTACTAGCGGAATTGGAGACTTGTCATTTGGAAAAAAATACTATGAAACACTTGCCAAGCAATGGACAACAACCACAACCTCTGTAAATGACATTCACGAATTAGGATTAAAAGAAGTTGCAAGATTGACTGCCGAAATGGAAAAAATAAAAACCCAAGTAGGGTTTAAAGGCACATTGAAGGCGTTTTTTGACGAGGTCAGAAACAAACCAGCACTAAAACCATTTACAAAACCAGAACAAGTCATTGAAAATTTCAATAAAATTTATGCCGTTGTAAAACCAAATGTCGACAAATTGTTTTCGTTGCAACCAAAAACAAAGTTTGAAGTGCGCCGAACAGAAGCTTTTCGCGAGGCAACCGCAAGTGCCGAATATATGCAAGGCGCAGCCGATGGGTCTCGACCTGGCGTTTTTTATGTGCCTATTCCCAACGTAAAAGAATATAACGTTTATGGCGACGAAGATTTGTTTTTGCACGAGGCAATTCCAGGACACCATTTTCAGATATCCTTACAACAAGAAAACGAGGCTTTGCCCGATTTTAGAAAATTCAATTGGTTTGGTGCCTACGGCGAAGGTTGGGCATTGTACACCGAAAGTATGGGCAAAGAATTAGGTTTATATACTGACCCATACCAATATTTTGGGATGTTGGGCAACGAAATGCACCGAGCAGTAAGGCTGGTAGTAGACACGGCTTTGCACAGCAAACGCTGGACTAGAGAGCAAGCCATTAGATATTCTCTAGACAATGAAGCCGAGAGCGAAGCAAGTATCGTTGCCGAAATTGAAAGATATATGGCAATTCCTGGACAAGCATTGTCATACAAAATCGGGCAATTAAAAATTTTAGAACTACGCCAACGAGCACAAACCAAAATGGGCAGAAATTTTGACATAAAAGTTTTTCATCAAAAAGTGTTAGAGTCAGGAGTAATGCCATTAGCACTCTTAGAAAAGAAAATTGATGATTGGATTGCGGGAAAATAAAGTTTGCAATTTGAAAACATTTTAGTATTTTTGACAAATGAATATTATAAGTAGAAATACAATAATATATTACACAGAAAAATATCCGACAGCAAAAAATCAATTGCTAACGTGGTATAATGAAATTTTGAAAAACGAATTTGAAAATTTCAATCAATTAAAAGAAATGTTTGGAAGTGCTAGTTTAGTAAATAACCAACGTGTTGTGTTTAATATCAAAGGAAACAATTTTCGGTTAGTCGTATCGTTTAATTTTTTACGTCAAACTTGTTACACCATTTGGTTTGGCACACACACCGAGTATGATAAAATTAATGTCGAGACGATTGATTTTGATAGCAATATGTACTAATCAAAGAAATATATTATGAATTGGAAAATAATAACAACAAAGGCAGAACATAAAGAGGCTTGTTTGCGAGCAATGAAAATTTTTCATGCAGAACCTAACTCGCCCGAAGATGACGAACTGGGTATTTTGATTTTATTAATTAAAGATTTTGAAGACAAGCACTATCCGATGCCCGAACTAGATATTCTTGAGGTCATTAAAATGAAAATGCAAGAATTAGGTCTAAAAAACAAAGATTTAGAACCAATCATAGGCACCAAAGGACATGTTTCTGCAATATTGTCTGGCAAACGTGAAATTACATTAAAAATGGCACAACGGCTAAAAAATTATTTCAAAATTCCGGCAGAAGTGTTTTTTCATTCGGCTTGATAACTAATAAATAGCATATATCAAAACTCATAAATACTTGTAATTTCAGATAAATCACTCTTGATTTTAGGTGCATTTTGCAAATAATTAAATTTTTTTTAAATGAAATTACAGCCCTTAAAACCAGCCAAAACCCTAAACAAAGCTTATTTCAAGCAATCGCTAACGCGCGAACAAATTGAGCTTTTCAAAAAAGAACTGCAAGCCACGTTTAACCACATCGACGAAAAGCAAGACGAAGAATATCACAAAAACGTTATTGCAGACTTGTTCAAAAACGTGTATTGCAAAGGCAATTATCTAGTCAACGTCAACAAGAAAGAAGATCTTGTCATTCGGCTTGGCAACAACACAACCGATGCTGTTGGCGTTTTGCTAGAGTTTAAAAAACCAACCGAAAAACGAGATATGGTGTCGGCCAGCAATGCCAACGTAAAAGCATTGCAAGAAACAATATTGTATTATTTGCGCCAAACCGTTGATCATGATAACCACAAAATCACCAACGTTGTGGTGACCAACATTTATGAATGGTATATTTTTGATGGTGTTTGGTTCGAGAAAAACGTTTACCGAAACACAAAACTCAAAAAAGAATACCTAGAGTTTAAAACCTCGGGTCACGACACCAAGTATTTTTATGAAAACATTGCTGCCAAATTTCTTGATGAATTTAAAGAGCCTGTGCCATGCACTTTTTTCAATTTATTAGATTATAAAAAAACAATCACTGATAATAATCTTGAAAATGACGATGATCTGATAGAACTTTACAAAATTCTGTCGCCAGAACATTTGCTCAACAAAAAATTTGCCAACGACAGCAACTCGCTCAACGTTGATTTTTATAACGAGTTGCTCTATATCATTGGGCTCGAAGAAAGTAAAGAAGCTGGCAAAAAAACCATTCGCCGCATCAACGAGGCCGAACGCAATGATGGCTCACTTATAGAAAACACCATCTCTAAACTAAAAACCAAAAAACATTTTGGGTATGAGGCAAGTCCCGAAATCGAAATTCAGTATTATGAACTAGCACTAGAACTGAACATCACGTGGCTGAACCGAATTTTGTTTCTCAAGCTGCTAGAGTCGCAACTCATCAAATACCATCGGGGCGATACTGAAAATTATTCGTTTTTGTCATACACCAAAATAAAAGATTTTGACGAGCTCGAAGAGCTGTTTTTTGAAGTTTTGGCCGAAAAAGTCGACGCTAGAAAACCAGATATCGTCAAAAAATATCGCGACATTCCGTACCTAAACAGTTCACTATTCGAGATGACCGACCTCGAAAGAACTGCGCTGTCACTCAGTAATCTAAAAGATAGACTAGAGTTTCCGGTTTATAAAAAATCGGTACTCAAAAAAGCCGATGCAGGCGATATAAAACCAAAAACCAGTCTGACCTATTTATTAGATTTTCTTGATGCCTATAATTTTGCATCAGAAAGCAATGCCAAAATTCAAGAAGAAAACAAATCGATAATCAATGCCTCGGTACTCGGTTTGATTTTCGAAAAAATAAATGGCTACAAAGATGGGTCGTTTTTTACGCCAGGTTTCATCACCATGTATATGTGTCGCGAGACGATACGCAAGGCGGTTGTCGAAAAATTTAGAACCAGTTTTCCTGATTGTCAAAACATAAACGACTATGACGACATTAAAGAAAAACTAGATTATAAAGACAAAACCCAGCGGCTGCTTGCCAACAGGCTAGTCAACGAAATCAAAATTGTAGATCCGGCCGTTGGTTCGGGGCACTTTCTAGTATCTGCGCTCAATGAAATGATTGCCATCAAAAGCGATTTGAATATCCTGTCGTACCGCAACCAAAATCGTGTTCTGGGCTATGGCATTTCGCTAGACAACGACGAGCTCATTATTCAAAACCAAGAAACCGACAAGCTGTTTGAATATACTTTAAACCAAAACAACAACGTCATTCCAGACTTGCAAGCCTTGCAAGAATGCTTGTTTCACGAAAAACAAACCATCATCGAGAATTGTCTTTTTGGGGTAGACATTAACCCAAAATCGGTCATGATTTGCCAACTGCGGTTGTGGATAGAATTATTAAAAAATGCCTATTATGTAGTTGAGAGCAGCCAAGCAACCACGGGCAGCGCACCACTGCAGACTTTGCCCAACATAGACATAAACATAAAAACGGGCAACTCGTTAATATCTAAATTTGCAATAAAAGACAATGTTTTTGAGCGCATTGCAGGTTTTCAAGACAAGCTGCAAGAGTACAAAACTTGGGTCACCATTTATAAAAGCACCAACGACAAAGGTGCCAAAGACGTTTTGAAGAAGAAAATCAAGGCTTTTAAAAACGAGTTTCTGCTGGTTGATGCCAGAATAAAAGATATCGACAAAAAAATAAGCGATAAGTCGTATGATATTTTAGTAAAATATAAAAGCAACACTATTTTTGAGTCAGACCTAACCGACAAGCAACAGCAAGACAAACAGCAGTTAGATGCTGAGCTAAAAAATTTGCTGCTGCAAAAAACCCAAATTCTCGAAAACCCAATCTATGCCAATGCTTTTGAGTGGCGGTTTGAGTTTCCAGAAGTTTTGGACGATAATGGCGATTTTATAGGGTTTGATGTGGTGATTGGGAATCCGCCCTATATTTCAATAGGAGGCGATGAAACACTTAAAGTAATATCAGAAAATTATAAAACATTTATACAAACAGGCGATATTTATTCTTTATTTTATGAGTTATCAGATTCAATTTTAAGCAATGAAGGCTTACAATGTTTGATAATTTCTAATAAATGGATGCGCGCCAATTATGGATTATTATTTAGAAAGTTTATTATAGAAAAAACAAATCCTTTATTATTGGTAGATTTTGGTCAAAATTTAATTTTTTCAAATGCGATCGTTCATACAAATATTATATTGTCACAGAAAAGCGTTTTTGGGAATAATTTTTCAGGAATAAGATTTAATGATAATGATTTTCATAACCATAAGGATTCATTGAAATTTTATATTGACAAGAATCAAATCAAAAATTTAAAATTTGATTCTAATGTTTGGAATATAGTAGAAGATAACATAAATAATTTGAAATTCAAAATTGAAAAAAGCCACACAATAATAAAAGAATGGGACGTCAAGATTAATTTTGGAATAAAAACAGGCTTAAACGAAGCATTTATAATTAATAATGAAATCAAAAATCAATTAATTAAGGATGATATTGAAAGCGCAAAGTTTATAAAGCCGATTTTGAGAGGACGTGATACAAGAAAATATTATGCGGAATTTAAAAATTTTCACATTATAAATATACCTAAAGGATATACAATAAAAACGAAACTTAACATTGGGAATGTCCTCATGGAACCACCACCTATGTATGGAAATGTTTATTACGATGATGCTTGGGAATGGTTCAGTAAAAAGAATTTTGCAATCGCAAATTATTTATTAAATTTTAAATCAAAAGCAGTAGCACGTGAGGACAAAGGAGATTATTGGTGGGAATTAAGAGCCTGCGCATACTTGAAAGAATTTGAAAAGCCAAAAATAATTTTTTCGGAGATTGTAACTGAACCACAATTTTATTATGATGAAATCGGTTATTATCCTGAGGCAACAGTGTTTTTTATTTCAGGAAATAATCTGAAATATTTAACTGCAATGCTAAATTCCAAAGCGGTTACATTCTTTTTTAGAAACTTTTATATGGGCGGAGAATTAGTTGGAAAAATTAGATATAAAAAAGCTTTTCTTGAGAATGTACCAATTCCGTTACCATCGATTGCGCAACAAACAAAAATTGAGGGGTTAGTCGACCAAATCTTAACCCTAAAAAAAGCCGACCCAAAAGCCGACACTAGCGCGCTAGAAACCCAAATAGACCGTTTGGTTTATGAGCTGTATGACTTGAGTGATGATGAGATTGCAGTGGTAGAAAACAGTTAGCAATGGCAAAACTGATTAAATATAAAATTTCAAATCGGTCTGGGTTAAAAATATTGCCACGAGATATACGGGTACTCAAAAAAGATAGTTACACCATAAATAATGATTCTGTTGGCGGCGATGCCCCAAAAAATGTAATTAATGTGTATGAATATGGTAAAGTAAAAAAATCTAAACCCGCAAAATGGATAAAATACATAGCAAAAATTGGGCACAAATGGTATCCAAACGAGAGCATAACAGAACAACTTTTAACAGATCTTGGCGGTTGTTTTTCTATTTCTATTGCGAGTTCTAAATTGGTTTATGCAGAAAATTATATACGTTTTCTTAGCGAACATTTTCATTCCAACGAACAAATTCTGGAGCACGGAGCAGATATTTTGACAAGTTATATGAACGAAGAAAATACTACTTGGATAGATGTTTTAGATAAAGAAAAAAAACTAAAATCTGGTGTAACTATTAAAGACGTTATAACTGCACTTAAATTTTATTATAAAAATGACGACCATGCTATTTTAAATTCATTCTTTCACATGCTTTTATTTGATGCTTTTACTGGCAATAATGATCGCCATTATTACAATTGGGGCGTAATTTCGCATATAAAAAACAAGCATAAGCCCTATTTTTCGCCAGTATATGATTCTGCACGAGGATTATTTTGGAACAAATCTGATAAAAATATTATATCTTTGCACAAAGAATTGAAAAACGTAAACAATAAACAGCTTGATAATTACGTTTTAAGTTCGGTCCCAAAAATAAGTATTCCAAACAATGCGCACTGCAACCATTTTGATTTGATAAAATATTTAAAAAACAACAATTATTTAAGCGATGAACACATTAAAATTTGGACTGATAAGGAAAATTTAACAAAATGTGTCAATTTGCTCGGCACAAAATTTGATAAGCTATTTATCAATGAACGAAAAGAAATTCTAAAGATAGTTTTACAAAAAAGATTTAGCAATCTAGAACAAATATTAAAAAATTAATATGACCAATTTTTTAAAAAAAATATTCGCAATCTCAAACTCACAAAACACTATAAACAATCTTGAAGTCAGCACAAATAATTCTGTTTTTGTGCTAAAATATCAAAACGACGAAATAGGATTGTTAACTTTCGATGGTGTTTATTGGCATTTTAACTATTCTGATTGGTTTAAAAACCAAAGTGAATTGCGCCCATTATTATCTTTTCCAAATGTTGAAAAAAACTATCAATCTGCGGAGCTATGGACATTTTTTGCAAGTCGAGTTCCCTCACTTAAACAACCGCAAGTAAAAGAATTTATTGCAGAACGTAGCTATAAAGTTGATTTTACAGAATTATTAAGTAAGTTTGGAAAAACAACAATCAATAACCCATATAATTTGAGTTTGATATAGCATATCAAAAGTGCCCAACTATTCATTATGCTTTAGGAACTGCACTATAAAAGAATATTTATAACCCAGACAATTTTTTGCTCTGGGTTTTTTGTTTTTTGCAAGTTTATTACAAATCATAAAAAAAAGCCTCTCAAATCTTGAGAGGCTTTTTTCGTGCGGATAATAGGACTCGAACCTACACGCCTTGCGGCACCAGATCCTAAGTCTGGCATGTCTACCAATTTCACCATATCCGCTTCATTGGATTGCAAAGATAATATTAAAAATCAAATATCAAATATCAAATATTATAAATTTTTAGTAACTTTGATTTTAAAGATAATCCAAATCTTTCTCAATAATTCAAAACTTATAACTAAAACAAAATGAACAATATAAAGCAATATGTCGTTGAGAACAAACAACGTTTCATAGACGAACTTCTTGAGCTTCTCAAAATTCCGTCTATCAGCGCAAACCCAGATTATGCCAAAGACGTTGTAAAAACTGCCGATGCCGTAAAAATTAGTCTCGAAAAAGCAGGTTGCAACTACGTCGAAATTTGCGAAACCAACGGTTATCCAATAGTGTACGGTGAACATATAATTGACAAAAACCTACCAACTGTTTTGGTCTATGGTCATTATGACGTGCAACCACCAGAACCGCTTGACTTGTGGACTTCGCCACCGTTTGAACCAATTGTCAAAACCACCGAAATTCACCCCGAAGGCGCCATTTTTGCACGTGGAGCTTGTGACGATAAAGGGCAAATGTATATGCACGTCAAAGCTTTTGAGTATATGATTGCCAATAGTTGCTTGCCTTGCAACGTAAAGTTTATGATAGAAGGCGAGGAGGAAGTTGGTTCAAAAAACCTCGCAACATTCGTTTCAACAAACCAAGAAAAACTGGCATGTGACGTGATTTTGATTTCAGATACTGGCATGATTTCTAACCAACAACCCTCAATAACCACTGGCCTTCGAGGTTTGAGTTACGTTGAGGTCGAGGTTACAGGCCCAAATCGAGATTTGCATTCGGGGCTTTATGGCGGAGCGGTTGCCAACCCAATCAATATTCTTTGCAAAATGATTGCATCGATGCATGACCAAAATAATCACATTACCATTCCAGGATTTTATGATAATGTCGAAGAATTATCGGCAAAAGAAAGAGCCGAAATGGCAAAAGCACCTTTC
>JBDLWE010000014.1:0-26798 GCA_039804445.1 Bacteroidota bacterium
AAGACGGTGGCTGCAATTCCGACAAAAATCGAAATGTATAGCGGTCTGATGCTAAAAGACGTAATTCCTTTGATGGCAAACTGCATCATTTTTTTGATGGTATATTTGCTCCGTCCAGAAAATCTTTCGGCAGGTTTATAGTCTACTGCAAATTGTCTAAAACCAACCCAACTGCTCAGTCCGCGCAAAAAAAGTTCGTTTTCTGAAAACGCAAAAAATATTTTTGCAACTTTTTTGTCGATTAATCTAAAGTCGGCCGTGCCAGCTTCGATTTCGATTTCCGAAATATAGTTTATAAATTTATAAAAATATCTAGAAGTTAAATTCTTGAAATATGGCAATTTTTTGTCTTCAAGCCGTCGGGTATAAACTACGTCGTATCCTTCTTGCCATTTCGATATCATGGCCGGAATCAATTCTGGTGGATGTTGCATGTCGCCATCCATGGCAATGATAGCATCGCCCGTTGCCAAATCTAATCCTGCTTTTAACGCATTTTGATGTCCAAAATTTCGAGATAATTCTACAAAAAAAAGATTTTTGTTTAATTGCGAAAAATTTTTTAAGACCTCCAAAGTATTGTCTTTACTACCATCGTCTACAAAAATCATTTCATAGCTATATTCTAATTTTACAAACACTGCATCAATTGCAGCTATCATCACTGCAATATTTCCTTCTTCGTTAAAAGACGGAATAACAATTGATATTTTTTGTTGATTATTCAACTGCTTCAACTTTAGATTGGTTCAAATTGAATTTGGATGTCAATATTTGATATACAATAGCAATCCAAATCAGCATGCAAGGTACTGCTTTCACTGCATATTTTTGAATATATTGTTCTTTGATAAATTTTGGAAACAAATCTGAAGGCGACAAACTAGTCAAGACTATCGCAAATATGAACAGTGCAATTTTCCAATTTGTAATTGGTTTTTCTTGTATCACAAACCAAATTGCAACACCTACAAACGCTATAATATAGGTTGGCGATTCTGAACCGGTACTAAAAATTACTGTAAAAATAAGCACTGATGATAAAAGCATCAATCTAAAAGAATTGTTTTTAAATCGAGAAATTCGAAAATACTGTGCTACAAAAAGTGTAAGTCCACCCAGTAAAATAGGGATATTCGAAAAATTTTGATATTCAAAAATTCGTCTGAAAAAACCCATTGCCGAAATATCTTGAAAACAGCCTAGTGCGGTGTTCGAATCATTTTTTAATACTAATCTATGGTACCAATCTACGTAGGTCTGGACAATAAATGTAGGACTTGAAATGACCATCGGCGCAACAAAAAATACAACCGACCAAAAGATCAACGAAAGTATAAACTTAGTTTTATTTTTAGAAAAAAAGAAAAAAGCCAAACCTACAATGCCATAAAGCTTTATAAAAATTCCAAGAACAACAACCATTGCAGACCAAAAATCTTTTTGTCGGTCGATGTAAACAAACGACAAAATTATAAGACCAGCCATTCCGGGATTAAATTGTACACTTAACAAAGTAGTAAGGAGCTCATGAGCGCAAATCCACAGTATTGCATTTTTTTGTTGTGATAATAACGGCAATTGCAAAATGGCATAACACAGCAACATGGCGTTTGCAATACACCACAGCGGCATACCAAGATAGTCTGGCAACAGTGCAAATGGCGCAATTACCAAACTAAATATTGGTCCGTAGTGATTAAAATCAAAATACTCTGCAGGATATGACCCGTATAGATGCAGTTTGTTAATCGTATGATAAAAAACATTTTTATAAATTAGATAATTGTTGTACTTATCTGCGCCCCTAAAATATTGTTTAAAGGCAGAAACAACTGCAATTAATAACCAAATAGAAACAATATATCTTCTTTCTGTAAAAAAAGGTTTGCTAAAAAAATTGCTAATTACTCTGTTGAACATACATAAAACTTGAAACAAAAAAAAATTTTTCTAAACCGCTACGTTATAGTCGCGAAGCGCATCATTCAAGCTGGTTTTCAAGTCTGTAGATGGTTTTCTTTTACCAATAATCAACGCGCATGGCACTTGAAAATCGCCTGCCGAAAAAGATTTGGTGTAACTTCCCGGAATCACCACGGATCTCGCTGGTACAAAACCTTTGTGTTCAACTGGTTCAGAACCAGTAACGTCAATAATTTTGGTCGATGCGGTCAAACAAACATTTGCGCCAAGCACCGCCTCGGTTTCTACCCGAACACCCTCGACAACGATGCATCTTGAACCGATGAACACACCATCTTCTATGATTACGGGTGCTGCCTGCAAAGGTTCTAGCACGCCACCAATGCCCACGCCACCGCTCAAATGCACGTTTTTGCCAATTTGTGCGCAACTGCCCACGGTTGCCCACGTGTCTACCATCGTGCCTTCGTCTACATAGGCACCAATGTTTACATAGCTTGGCATCAAAATCACGCCTCTAGCAATATAGGCACCATAGCGCGCAACTGCTGGCGGCACAACCCGAATACCTTTTTCGGCATAGTTGGTTTTGAGCAACATTTTGTCGTGATATTCAAAAATTCCTGCTTCTAACGTCTCCATTTTTTGGATTGGAAAGTACAAAACCACTGCTTTTTTGACCCATTCGTTAACTTGCCAACCGTTTGCAGTTGGTTCTGCAACGCGCAATGTTCCTGAATCTAGCAGTTCGATTACTTCGCGAATCGCAACCAAAGTTTCTGGATTTTGCAACAAAGCTCGGTCGTTCCAAGCGTTTTCGATACTATTTTGAAGGGTTTGCATGATGGTTTATATTTATTTTAGCCATGCAAAAGTATTAAAAAAACCTTAAAATATGTGTGACTTTTTATTGCGAATCTACACAACAAAAATTTCATTGTTTTTTTTGGCGTTGCCTCGTCCGAAAAAAGACGAGGCCGGTGTTCCGCTCTCAATCTTTTTTTGTTTTTGCCATCAGCAGTGCTGTAGAGTTGGCAAAAACCAAAAAAAGGATTTCCGCTCAACACCTAACGCTGGGAGACCGTTGACCAAGTTTGCAGAAATACTAACTAAAAATTGGTATTTATAAAATATGTCAACGGTTCGGGAGCGTTAGGGATTGAAGTGAAAATCCTTTTTTATTTTTTTGTCCCTCGACTGCACTTCGACTGCGCTTGGCATAGACTTCTGGGGATGACAAAAAATCAAAAAAGATTGAAACGAACAGCCCGGGTGCGCTCCCCGCCGCGGCGGGCGCGCACAACGCCCAAAATGTAATAGAAATTTGAGGAGTTGTTACAAATTTCGTAATTGATTGTCTGCTTTGTTGTTGCTAATTGTCCAGAAAAAGCCCACAAAAAAGAATCTATCGGCAGTCGGCACAACGGGTCTGCTGGCATAAACGCCCTGCGAATTGGGGTTTGAGGCATAGTCGTAGCCAAAAACGTTCTGATTACCCAAGACATTGGTGACCGAAAAATAAATGATTTTTTGGGTAGTAAGCAAGTACGCCCAATTGAATGCCAAATTGTTGAACGCTTTGGTTTTCGAGTTCATAAATTCTTGCTCATTTGGGTTGTTGTAGGGTCGCCCTGTGGCAAAGGTGTTGGTAAAACCGATTTGTGATTTCCAATCGGATATCCAATATTTGGTCACGAAACTTGCGGTGTGGTTTGCCACAAAATTTGGCGTTACCGATTTTGGAAAATTGCGAGAATCTCGTTGAGAATCAATGTAAGAGTATGAAAACCAGTATTCTAGATTTTTTATGTTGGTGTTGTCTCGCCAAAGCAAATCTAGGCCGCGTGCAAAACCATTTCCGTTGTTGTTGAATTGCGTGTTGAACTGCACACTTTGGGTGTTGAATTTTATTAAATCTGAATATTGCTTTTCGTAGACTTCTGCCCGAAAAGTTTGTCCTCTTTTTGAATACAAATAATTTAAGATAAAATGCGATGCTTTTTCGGAATCAAACTGACTGTTGTACTTCAAAAACTCGGGTCTTGGTGCTTGTGCAAACTCGCCATAGGCAAAACTCATTTGTGCCGATTTGGTCAATTTGTAGGCCAATGAAAGGCGTGGCGAAAAATCAAATTTGTTGATATAATCATTATTAGAAAATCGAACACCACCTTTCATGGCAAACTTTTTGGATAAAAATATATCGGCTTCGGCAAATGTCGCCGCTACGTTAGATTCATAACCTGAATTGAACTGAAAACCGTTTGGTTGGTTGAAATTTTCGTCAAATTTTGTAGTGAACAAATCTGCGCCAAAACTCAACTTGATGCGTTCGGTAATGTTGTTTTTAAATTTTAGTTTAAAATGTGTTGCATGTTCGCCATTCTTAATGTTGTTGGTTGCAATGCCTATTTTGTTTTGCGAAAAGCCATAGCTCATGCCGGTTGTCAGTTGCCATCCGTTGCCAAAAACGCCATTGTAACTTGAATTAAAATAGAAATTATTGTTTCGCAAATCAAAATTTTCGTCACTTTGTGTGTCGAGATTAAATCGGTCAAGATTGAGGGTTTGATTGTCAAAGGCAGCATAAACCTTCAAGATTCCGTTGCGGAAAGCATATCTATAAACCGACTCGCCCGCTACAGATTGAAATGGTTTTTTAAACGGAATATCTTGCGGAATTACCAGTTGATATGGCGCCAAATTTATGTAAGACACGTTTGAACTGATCGAGCTTTTGTCCCATTTTGAGGTTCGTGCTGCGCCAAGTCCTACAGTCATAAAACTCAATTCGGTTTTGGTTTCTTTGGCTTCGTCTTCGGTGTTCAAAAGCAAAACGCTCGACAATGCTTCGCCATATTCAGCAGAATAGCCACCGGTAGAAAAAGACATTCCCGAAAACAAAAATGGCGAAAACCTACCACGAGCAGGCGTATTTGCTGCCGATGCGCCGTAGGGCTGCGCCACGCGAATGCCATCGACAAAAGTTTGTGTTTCAGAATCTTCGCCACCACGAACGAGCAGTCGACCGCTTTCGCCTGCAACTTGCGTGCCACCAAGGGTTTGAAGTGCAGCCACAATATCGGCATTTGAGCCTGCAGTTGTGACTATATCCAACGGTTTTAGAATCGAAACTTTTGACTTGCCACCTGCTTCAAACGAACCTGCGTTTATAACCACTGCATCTAGCGTGTTCACGCTTTCGTTTAGTTTTATGGTTTTGTTGTTTACGTCTTTAATGTCAACGAGTTCAGAAAAATTTTCATAATTCAAGAAAGTTACAACTAATGTTTTTTGACCTTTCTCATTGGTTGTGAATTTAAAATTTCCGTTTTCGTCACTCGATGCACCATCATAAGTTCCTTCTAAATAGACGTTTGCGCCCTGAAGCGGATTATTTTTTGCGTCAACAATTTTTCCAAAAATGGTTTGTTGTGCAAAAAATGTGGTAGTAAATAAAAATGTAATTGTGTAGATTAAAATTTTCATGATGATTTGTTTTTGATACCGCAAAGATGAAGTGATTGTCAAAAACAAAAAACTAAAATTTCCTGAACTGTGAAAATTAAGGCTTGAATCGTGAAATGATTTCAACTACCAAGCACGGCAAAGACGCAAAGCCAAAAGTACTATGCTATCTTTAATGCTACTTTCTGTTTATAAAAAAACGGCAATTCTTGTCACAAAACATCAAACAGTTTGAACTGAATATTTATAATCACGCCATGTCGCTCAACATTCATTTTGATTACATTGTCTTCTTCGGTTCGCAAAATGTCATTTATCTGTTGCAGTTTATATCGATAAGAACTTACACCGTTTATAGAAATTATAAGGTCGCCAACCTGCAAACCACTATTTTGGGCAGGCGAACCTTTACGGATGCTTACCACTTCAAAATTTGGTTTCAACTCAAATTTAAACTTTATATCCTTATCATCACCACCAAAATTTATGCGAACACCGCCTTCTGTTCGTTCAAGTGCTCGTGACACAATTTCTTCTTTTATCAATCTGCTTCCCGCGTGTTGCAGCTCTATGCCGCTTTTGTTGTATGGAAAATGCGCATAAAACCGATGATTTTTTTTGAGATATAATTTGTTTTTAGCATAATCAAAAACAACATGAAATCTACTAAAAATTTCGCCACCTATTGATCCTGATCGATCTGACACAAGATTCATTTTTTGTACCGAAAGCGTGTCAGGAAAAGCGCAAACCACTTTACTAAAATCAAAATTCTTCAAATTTAATTTAGAAATCGTGGCACGCTTGCCGTAAATATCGCCGCTAAAACCACGCCCGAGAAAGTCTTCGAAACTTTTTTCAGGAATTTTTAATTTATTCTGTGGAGTTCTAAAAATCCACAGTCCATCGCTATTACCTGTATCTAGTAGTAATTTCAAGTTTTTCTGTTGATTGTTTGACACAATATCAACGTTCATGTAGGGTTTTTGTCCTTCGATATTCAGTTCAAACGCCTCATATTTATGTAGTTTTCGGACTGTTTTTAAGTCTTTGTGAATAGTTATTTTCTTTTTTAAAAAATTAATTTCAACAATATTATTCTCAAAAAAAGAACTCCCAATAATGCCATTTACCTCAATGCCAAGACTTGCAGAAAAATTAAAACTTTCGTCAAGAACCACAATCACAACTTCGTTTGTTTTGACCAAACCGCCAGTTTTTAAAACATTGCCTCTTGACTTGAGGCCTTCTACGGCGTCTTGATCGCCAAGTCCACGCATTTTTATTTTTTCGACGTTCTGCAACATAACTTCGCTTTTGTCAGCAAGACTAAACAAAATTGTTTCGGCAACACCAGTATCTAGCAGAAATCGCATCAAAACACC
This sequence comes from Bacteroidota bacterium, assembly GCA_039804445.1. Classification (GTDB taxonomy): domain Bacteria; phylum Bacteroidota; class Bacteroidia; order Flavobacteriales; family Flavobacteriaceae; genus Flavobacterium. Next base: position 6,780 of record JBDLWE010000014.1, read on the forward strand.
GTTTAATTCTAACGGAATCAATACCAAATTTTTTTGTAATTCAAAATTGATTATTGCTTTTTTGTCGCCATCGGCAAACGAAAAACCACTTTGTGCAACACACTGATTTGCAGCAAAAACAATAAAAATCAAAATACGAAAAATGGTCATGCAGAAATTTTTGTATAAAAATAAGGAATAACTAGTTTAAAAAATCTTTTTTAAAAATATTTAATTAAAAAAACAGCACGCAAAAGTGGCAATAATTGTATTTTTGAAAAAAATATAATCATGCCACAAGTTTCTAAAAAAGGGCAACATATGCCCGAATCGCCAATCAGAAAATTGGTGCCGTTTGCAGATATTGCTAAAGCCAAAGGCCACAAAGTATATCACCTAAACATTGGTCAACCCGACATCGCATCGCCAATTGGCGCCATGCAAGCCATCAAAAATACAGATTTAAAAGTGCTGGAATATAGCCATTCTGCAGGCAACGAAAGTTACCGAAAAAAACTTGCGGCTTTTTATACCAACAGCGGTTTGCCTGTCGACACTGCAGATATTATCATTACAACGGGTGGTTCTGAAGCCCTACTTTTTGCGATGGGAAGCACGATGGACGTTGACGACGAAATTATAATTCCTGAGCCTTTTTATGCCAACTACAATGGATTTTCGACCGCATCTGGCGCAAAAGTTGTGCCTGTGATTTCGAATATCGATACTGGTTTTGCACTGCCACCAATTGCAGATTTCGAGAAGCTCATTACCCCAAAAACCAAAGCAATTTTGATTTGTAATCCTGGAAATCCAACAGGGTATTTATACACCAAACAAGAAATGCAGCAACTTGCTGATCTTGTTTTAAAACACGATTTGTTTTTGATAGCAGATGAGGTATATCGTGAGTTTACCTATGATGGTGACCAGCATTATTCGGTTTTGTCATTTCCAGAAATTGCTCAAAACGCCATCATGATCGACTCGGTTTCAAAACGATACTCCATGTGTGGCGCAAGAATTGGCTGTATGGTTTCAAAAAACAAAGACGTTATGTCTACCGCAATGAAGTTTGCGCAGGCGAGATTGAGCCCGCCAACTTTTGAGCAAATTGCTGCCGAAGCTGCACTAGACACGCCACAATCTTATTTTGACGTAGTGATTGCAGAATATCGTGAGCGCCGTGACACATTGGTTGCCGAACTCCAGAAAATAGATGGCGTGACCGTTGCCAAACCTAAAGGTGCTTTCTACTGCATGGCAGAATTGCCGATAGACAATGCCGATAAATTTGCGCAATGGATGCTAGAATCTTTTGACCTGAACAAAGAAACAGTCATGGTTGCGCCAGCCGCAGGGTTTTATTCGAGCAAAGGTGCTGGACAAAACCAAGTGCGAATTGCTTATGTTTTGAAAAAAGAAGACCTTATCAAGAGTGTCGAAATCTTGAAACAAGCCATTACGGTTTACAATAGTTTATAAAAAATTTTTGGGCGTTGCCCTGTTTTATCGACTGCCCAAAGTAGGCACTGTTTAGGGCAGTCGAAAAAACAGCACCGGGCTTTCGGCACTCGCTTTTTTGTTCTCGTCTCGTCCCAAAAGACGAGATGAGAACAAAAAGAGCTCAAACAATGCCTCTATCCCTAACGCGGGCTTACCATTGTGTATAGTTTCTAAATTTTGAAACATCGTGATTTTTTTAAAGTTTTAGAAAAAAACGTCAATCATAATTCACAAACAATAATTGCATCGAGCTGCGATTGAAACGCAAAGCGGGAAACCAAGTTGATGCATGACAAAAGATGGGCTTCAAAAAAATCAATACACTTGAAATTTTTGAAGCCAATTTTGTTTTTTTATGAAAATTTTATTTCAAAATATTTCTAGCAATAACCACTTTCTGGATTTCGGTTGTGCCCTCGCCTATTGTGCAAAGTTTGGCATCGCGATAGAATTTTTCGACAGGATAATCTTTGGTATATCCATAGCCACCGTGAATTTGGACGGCGTCGTTAGCAACCTTGCAGCAAACTTCCGAGCTATACATTTTGGCCATCGCTCCCATTGTTGTTACTGGCAAATGCTGCTGTTTGAGATAGGCGGCTTTGTGTAGCAGCAGTTCAGACGCTTCTATTTCGGTGGCCATGTCGGCTAGTTTGAACGAAATTCCCTGAAATTCTGAAATGGCCTGACCAAATTGGTGGCGTTCTTTTGAGTACTTAACCGATGCTTCATAGGCTCCTTTTGCGATGCCTAGCGACAGTGCACCAATAGAAATTCTGCCACCATCAAGGATTTTCATGGCTTGGATAAAGCCTTGACCAACTTCGCCAAGGCGGTTTGCGTCTGGAATGCGGCAATTATCAAAAATGAGTTCTGCGGTTTCTGAGGCGCGCATCCCGAGTTTATTTTCTTTTCTGCCGGATGTGAAGCCTGGCGTGCCTTTCTCGAACACAAAAGCGGTCATGCCTTTTGAGTCGCCTTTTTCGCCGGTGCGCACTATTACGACTGCTATATCGCCAGAAATGGCGTGTGTAATGAAATTTTTTGCACCGTTGATGATCCAATGATCACCATCGCGAACGGCGGTGGTGTTCATGCCGCCAGCGTCCGAGCCCGTGTTGTGTTCGGTTAGTCCCCAGGCGCCAATGTGCTCTGCGGTGGCGAGTTTTGGTATCCATTTCTGGATTTGGTCTTCGTTGCCAAAAGTAAGTATGTGGTTGGTGCAAAGCGAGTTATGTGCCGCAACAGAAAGGCCGATAGACGGATCGACTTTTGAAATTTCTTCGACAATCGTAATATACTCGTGATAGCCAAGTCCTGATCCGCCGAGTGCTTCTGGCACGAGAACGCCCATAAAACCCATTTCGCCAAGTTTTTTGAACAAATCGACAGGAAAAATTTGCGCCTCGTCCCAAAGCATTATGTTTGGTCTGATTTCTTTTTCGGCAAAATCGCGAATAGATTGCGCGATCATCGTTTGGGTTTCGTTTTGGCTAAAGTCCATTATGTTGGGATTAATTCTAGAATTCCAAATATAAGGCTATTATTTTTATTTTATCGGTAGGAAAATCTTTAATTTTTGTTAAATCCGCAGTGTTTTGAAAGTCTCCGTTAGAACTTCTAAAAATTATGATTTCTTTTGCGATTTGATATCTAAAATATGGTAATTCCATTAATTGCTTCAAAGATGCTTCATTTATCTTTATTTTTTTAACATTTGGTTGACCAATGATTTTAAAATATTTTTTGGTTTCGGCAATAACCTCGGGCGAAAGTCCCCACACATGATCGATTTGGTCTATCGAAAGAAAATTGCCAAAACGCTCTCGCTCTTTAAGAATTCTAGTTGAGAGGCCTTCGCCAATACCGTAGACTTTCATTAAATCTTCTTGAGTGGCGGTGTTTATATCTTTTACAGAAATAGGTTCTTTTTTGGGTTTAGCAGCAAAATCAAATTTTTGGAATGAGCTACTTTTTTTATTTTTGACCCAATCTGGAAATTTAAAATATGGCGAGATTGCATCTAAAAGAGAATCAGAAACTTTGGTCACTGCTTGAAACTCTTGCGGTGAATTCACGTATTTATTGGTTTTTCTAAATTCAAGAAGCCTATCGATTTCTGAAGTTGACATGCCGAGTTTGTAGCCTTTAAAATCAGTAATAAAATTAGGATTGAATGGATAAATTTTTGGAACAGCGCTGTTTTGTTCTTGTTTTACAGAATCTATGATGGTTTGTAAGGCGAGCCACTGTTGTTTTTCTAGTTTATTTTCTGACAATGGTTTTGAAAAATCTGCGAATTTCAAAATAAGTTGCAACGCAATGATAATCGAAAACAAAAGAAGTATACCGCTTTTTTGTGAATTATTAAATTTTAGGAAAGTGGCTAATACTTTTTTCATATTACAAATCAAAAACTGATGTTCGTTTGGCACGAATTAAATCTTTGAGTCGTAGCCAAAAAGCAATGGTCAAATAAACGCCAAACCACAGTCCAGCCGTAACAAACGAAATATAAATAAAAAACAATCGAACGCTGTTGGCACGCATCCCGAGTCTATCTGCAAATCGAGAACACACATGAAAACCGTGCTTCTCGGCAAAATATTTGAGTTTGATGACAAACGGAATGGGTTTCATGACAAGATTTATTTAATTTTTTAGAAGATCGAGACCGATAGCGCACTCCAAGCACTTGTTTTTATCGCAATATTCGTTTTTGAGTTGTAGTAATGATTGGGTTTCAAAAGCACTTTTTACGGACAAACCAAAACTACTAAATTTATTGATAACTCCGTTGCTTTCTGGTTTGATTTTATCAAGAATTGCGATCAGGTCTTCATTAATATCTTGAGAATTGTGTTTTGCGAAAGCAAATTTTAGCGGAATAATTGTATTGACAACCACCAAATCAATGAACGATTGCGACAATTTTTTAGATTTTGATGGGCTTAAGTTATCAAACTGATAATGTGATTTCCAATACTGTGAAACATTGACTTTAAATAGATTATAAATTTCTAACAAGTTGTTTTCGTTGATGATTTTAGAAAATAAATTTTGTTGGGTGTGCAGCAAATTTGCAAATTGAGACAGTCTGATGGTCGGAAAATTGTCTGGACGATGCTTAAAAAACGTAACGTTTTGTAGCACAGAAATATCTAGTTGGTGTTTATTGATCAGGTACAGAAATCGAAATTTCAGGTCATTAAAATATATATCTTCTTTTTCAATTTGTAATAAACCTGCAAAACCAAAAAGCAGTGCCTCGATATTTTCGACCTCGAAAGATTCTTTTCTGATGACTTGAAAAGTGATTTTGGATGCTATTTCTAAAAAAGAGGTACCGTTGGTGTTTAATCCAAAATTTTTGGCAAGCATGAAAAACAAAACCGATTCCCAATCGTTGTTTGATTGTTTTAATAATACATTGATTTCGACTGTTTTTCGTTCAAGTCTTTCAAAAAACAAACGTTCTTGCCAGTTTTTAAGCACAAATTCAGGCACCGTTTTTAATTCGTTTTCGCAGTAAATCCAAGATTTTTTTGACGATAGATTATTGTATGCTTGGATGGTTTCAGATGAAACATAGTCTTTTAAAACCAAAACTGGCACTACAGTATTGTTCTGTCTAAAAATATCAACGTCATGTTCCCAAACCACATGAAGTATAACGTTGTCATAGTTTGAATCTAACTCATGTCGATGTGTATACCAATCAGACGATTTGATGTGAATTTCGATATTGCCCGCCCATTTTTGATTTTCTATTTCGATTAGAGCATTAAAAAAATCTGGCCCTTGCAGTTCTGTAAATTGCCCAGAATTTAAAACTGTTAGCTGCTCGTTGTTTATTGTTTTCAGATTTAAAAAATCGAATTTTTTATATTTCCAGATATAATGCAGAAACGATTCTTTCATAATTGCAACGAATTCCTAAATTTTTATACGAAAATAGACATTTTAATCACGCAAACCGCAATTTCATGGTACTTTTTTAAGTACATCAATAAAAATTATTGTTACACAATTTGGTTTCTCTGACAACATTTATAAAATTTGCATCCCATTAAAAATACTGCAATTTCTGCTTAAATTCAAATAGCCATAATGTCATACCCCGGTAAAATTTTTAGTTTTTTTGAAGTTTGTTTTTAAAAATATATATTTGGTTGAGAAAATATTTCAAATAATTCGTAGTAAAATGTTACAAACTGTTTCACAGCTCATACGCTAGTTGCAACCAAATCTGGCACAAAACCAATTCAAAAAATAAAAGATAATTTTTGCGGTGAAACTGAAGTCCCTGTTTATGCTCTCTTAGATCGTTTTTATGAATCAAAATATATTCTTGATCATAAAAGAAGTAAAATTGTTGCTAGAGCAATAGACCTTTTTTTATGAAATTGACTTAAGCCACGAAGCACCACTAAATGAAGTAATTGGTCTTTTGAATTAATGTAATGCTAAAGATTTTTATAATCAAAGTGTAAGTATTAATATGGTTTTAAAAGAAAACCATCTGTATTTCTACAACATTCATAAGCTAAAATTTGCCGTTTTTGACATTCACACCAAAGAAGTAATTTACGTTTCAGAAAAGCTTGCCACCGTCCAAACCAAACGCCGCGAAATAAAAGATTTGCAAGTTGCAAATAATAAAGTTTATGTTTTAGATAGTACAGGTGATTTGTATGTTTTTGAGCGCGATAATTTGGTTTAGTACTATAGTACCAGATTTAAGGTTGCAATATCGTCGCTTGTGCAATAAATTTAGCAAAAGCTCTATTATTTTTTTGGGTAGCCACAGGAAAATCTGAAAAGGATACCCGTCAATTAACTCTCAATCTTCTTTTCAGTTTTTATAGTCAGAATAGGTATTTCGTGGTGGTTGAAAATTATATGGTGTCATATCAGCACGATTTTATCATATCATTATTTTTTATTGAAAAACAATTTTATGAGACTACCTTAAAATAGTTTGTTTTCTGTCTGGACCAACCGATACAATTTTTATAGGTACGCCCAATGCATTTTCTATAAATTCAATATACGTTTTTAGTTCATTTGGAAGCACTTCGTAAGACGTTAACCCAGTCAAGTCTGCTTGCCAACCTTTGAAGTTTTGATAAATTGGCAGCACGTTTTCTTCTTCGATATTATATGGTAAATGCGATATTTCTTGACCTTTGTGGAGATATGATGTTGCGACTTTCAAAGTTTCAAAACCAGAAAGCACATCACCCTTCATCATCATGAGTTGGGTTACGCCATTTATTTGAACAGCATATTTCAAGGCTACCAAATCAAGCCAACCGCAACGGCGTTTGCGGCCTGTGACCGATCCAAATTCGTTGCCAATTTTTGCCATGGTTTCGCCATCTTCGTCAAAAAGTTCGGTGGGAAAAGGGCCACTACCCACACGGGTTGTATAGGCTTTGAAAATTCCGTAGACTTCTTTGATTTTGTTTGGCGCAATACCAAGTCCTGTGCAAGCCCCTGCTGCCGTGGTGTTTGACGACGTTACGAACGGATAAGTGCCAAAATCAACGTCCAATAATGAACCTTGTGCACCTTCGCACAAGATAGATTTTCCTGCTTTTTGGGCTTGGTACAAATATTCTTCGCTGTCGATGAAAGTTAGTTTTTTGAGATCATCTATGGCGTCAAAAAACTCTTTTTCCATTTCGGTCAGGTTGTATTGAATGGCAACGTCGTAAAACGAAATCATGGCTTCGTGCTTGTCTGCTAAGGCACGGTATCGGTCTTTGAAATCTGGCAGTTCGATATCGCCAATGCGAAGTCCGTTACGACCTGTTTTATCCATATACGTTGGGCCAATTCCTTTTAGGGTCGAGCCAATTTTGGCTTTTCCTTTGGCGGTTTCTGATGCCGCATCGAGCAGACGGTGTGTTGGTAAAATGAGATGTGCCTTTCGGGAAATGAAAAGTCTTGACTTCACGTCGATATTAAACTTGGCAAGACCGTCAATTTCTTTTTGAAAAACAACGGGATCAATGACGACGCCATTACCTATAATATTAATTGACGATTGATGAAAAATGCCTGACGGAATAGTGCGTAAAACGTGTTTGATACCGTCGAATTCGAGGGTGTGACCAGCATTTGGCCCACCTTGAAAACGTGCGATGATGTCGTATTTTGAAGTCAATACGTCTACTATTTTTCCTTTTCCTTCGTCGCCCCATTGAAGGCCAAGTAATAAATCTGCGGTCATTTTTTATGAATTTATGCTTTTTGTTTTGTTGAATGCTGTTTATTACGGTAGCCCTGCGCAAGGGATGGAAGCGGCATCCTTTTTTTGTTTTTGTCCCTCGACTGCGCTCGGGATGACAAAAACAAAAAAAGATATAGCGTACAGCCCGACCTCGTCTTAATTGAATCTATTTGTTAAATTAATTTTCTTAGACGAGGTTGCGCCCAAACTATTCTGAAATATTTTCTGGTTTTTTATGACCGTAGAAATAGAGTGAATGGTTGGTTATTTCGATATTAAAAATGTCTTCGATTGTTTTTTTTATGGTCTGGATTCGTGGATCACAAAACTCGATTACCTCGCCGGTGTCGGTCATAATGACGTGGTCGTGCTGCTTGTCGAAAAATGATTTTTCGTAGTGTGATTGATTTTGTCCAAACTGGTGGCGACGAACCAATGCACAATCTAGAAGCAGCTCAATGGTGTTGTAGAGAGTGGCACGACTGACTCGGTAGTTTTTGTTTTTCATTTTGGTGTATAGATTTTCTATATCAAAATGTTCTTCTGAATCGTAAATTTCTTGCAGAATGGCATATCGTTCGGGGGTTTTTCGATGGCCTTTTTGCTCAAGATATTTTGTAAAAACGTTTTTTACAATGTCTTGATTTTTGCTATTTTCGGTAGAAATCATTGTCATGTTGGCAAAGATAAATTTTTAAATCGAATTTTTATTTTCTGCTAACAAAATTTTAGTTTTTATATACTCGTGTGACTTTATCGATGCCATCAATTTTTTTGATATTGTCGGTCAATCGTTTTAGAATGGTGTTGTTTTGAACTACGACTGCGACTTGACCATGAAAAATTCCAGCCTCGGTATTGAGCGAAATACTCTGGATATTGACATGCATATTGTTTGAAATGACCTTGGTAAGCTCGTTGGTTAACCCTAGACTGTCCATACCTGTAATGTCTAGAATGGCCTTGAACTCGTCTTGTGTAGAGTCTATCCATTTGGCAACTATGATGCGATAGGCGTAATTGGACTGTAGACTGATGGAATTTGGACAGTCTTTTTTGTGTACTTTTATGCCTTCGTTGATGGTCACAAAACCAAAAACTTCGTCTCCCGGAATTGGGTTACAACAGCTAGAAAGTTTATAGTCTAGCTTGTCTTGGTCGGCACCAAAAACCAACAAATCAAGGTTGGTACTGATTTCGTTTTTTTGAATTTGATCTTGTGGCAATGTACTTGGCGAGCGCTTGATTTTGTTTTTAAAGAAATTCATGATTGAATTGCTTTTTAAGGCCGCAAATTCCTTGAGTTGTGCGTTTTCTATAATGCCAATTCCGACGCGATAAAACAAGTCTAAACTGGTTTTGAGTTTAAAGAAAATGACCATTTCGTTGATGGTTGCTTCGTTTAGAGCGACTTTCAAGTGGCGAAGTTTGCGGGTTAAAACTTCTTTTCCGTCTTCGGCTATTTTTTTGGTGCTTTCATTAAGTACGTTTTTTATTTTGGTTTTGGCACGAGAAGTGGTTACATAATCAAGCCAATGTGACGTTGGTTTTTGGTTTGGCGACGTGATAATCTCTATTTGGTCACCGCTTTTGAGTTCAAAATTTAGTGGCACTAGTTTGCCGTTTACGCGAGTGCCTCGTGTGTGCACGCCAACAGCCGAGTGAATGCTGAACGCAAAATCGAGCGAGGTAGCGCCTTTTGGCAATGATTTGATTTCGCCTTTGGGCGTGAACACAAAAATTTCTTTTGAATAGAGATTCATTTTGAAATCTTCGACAAAATCGACTGCGTTGGTTTCTTGATTTTCGAGTGCTTCTTTCAAAAGGTTTAGCCAAACGTCAAGTCCACTTTCTTCGGCGGCACCGTTTTTGTATTTGTAGTGTGCGGCATATCCTTTCTCGGCAATCTCGTCCATTCTTTCCGACCTGACCTGAATTTCGACCCATCGCCCAAGTGGCCCCATGACGGTGATATGCAAAGCCTCGTAACCTGTTGATTTTGGCGATGATATCCAATCTCGGAGTCTACTTGGGCTTGGACGATAATGGTCTGTAACTATGGAATAGATTTTCCAGGCTATGAATTTTTCTTCGTGAGGCGTGGCCTTGTAAACAATGCGGAGGGCAAACTTGTCATAAACCTCGTCATAGGTTACATTTTGCGCTTTCATTTTGCGGCGAATGCTGTATATAGATTTTGGTCGTCCTTTTATAGAATATTCGACATTCTCTAAATCTAAAGATTTTTTGAGCACGTCAGAAATATTTTTGATATAATCGTCTTGCTCTTGTTTGGTTTCTTTTATTTTCGAAACTATGTCGTTGTAAATAAGCGGTTCTGTATATTTTAGACCTAAATCTTCGAGTTTGGTTTTGATGTTATAAAGTCCTAACCGATGCGCAAGCGGTGCATAGATATAAAGTGTTTCTGATGCGATTTTGGTTTGTTTGTACTCTACCATCGAGTCCATGGTTTGCATGTTGTGCAAGCGGTCGGCAAGTTTGATGAGAATTACCCGAACGTCATCATTCAAGGTAAGTAGCATTTTTCTAAAATTTTCGGCTTGCATCGACACGTTCAAATCTTTTTGAACTTTAGAAATTTTGGTTAATCCTTCGACTAATTGTGCCACTTTCGGATTAAACATTTTTTCGAGGTCTTGCACCGTAATTTCAGAATCTTCGACCACGTCGTGCATAAGTGCGGCAGCAATGCCTGTTGCGCCAAGCCCTATCTCTGCAGCCACAATTTTGGCAACTGCAATAGGATGAAAAATATAGGCTTCGCCAGATTTGCGCCGTTGGTCTTTATGCGCATCTACGGCAACGTCAAAGGCTTTGCGAATAAGTTTTTTGTCGTCGGTAGTAAGTGTTTGGTACGAAATTCGTAGAAGTTCTTTATATTCTTGGGCAATGGCTTTGTTTTCGGTCTCGATGGCTTCGTCTGTCATGGCATCTATATTGGTTTGCACAAGTTACAGAGAAGATTTCAAAAAAACAAACTACATTTTTGGAAATCATAATTTTTTTGCCTCGTTCCAGAAAACGTCCATTTCTGCCAAGGTCATCTCTGTCATTGATTTTCCGAGTTCGGTGGTTTTCGATTCTAGGTGTTGAAACCGTTTAATGAATTTTTTGTTGGTTCGCTCAAGTGCATCTTCAGGATTTATATTAAGAAATCTTGCATAGTTTATCATCGAAAATAGTAGGTCGCCAAATTCTTCTTCCATTTTTTGTTGGTTTTGTGCGGCAACCTCAACCCGAAATTCTTGAAGTTCTTCTTGAACTTTGTCCCAAACTTGCTCGGGTTTTTCCCAGTCAAAACCTACACCTTTTGCTTTATCTTGAATTCGACTGGCTTTCACAAGTGCTGGCAAACTGCGAGGCACGCCCTCTAGCACAGATTTTTTGCCTTCTTTCAGTTTTAGTTTCTCCCAGTTTTGTTTGACTTGTTCTTCATTTTCGACAACAACATCGCCATAAATGTGTGGATGCCGATGAATGAGCTTGTCGCAAATGGAGTTGCAAACGGTGGCAATATCAAAATCATTGGTTTCTGAACCTATTTTTGCATAAAAAACGATGTGAAGTAAAAGGTCGCCAAGTTCGTTTTTGATTTCAGGCAGGTTATTATCAAGAATTGCATCGCCAAGCTCGTAGGTTTCTTCTATGGTCAAATGCCTTAGCGATTGCATGGTTTGCGCCTTGTCCCACGGGCATTGTTCACGCAGCTCGTCCATGATGGTTATTAGACGGTCGAAAGATTGGAGTTGGTTTTGTCTAGAATTCATTGACGAATTTTTACTTTTCTACCATGAAATTTAGGTTCGTTTTTTTGCCACGAATGCACTAATTTTCAAAGATTTTAGGTTTTTTTAACCACAAATTACACAGATCTTCGCAAATTTATATTTTTTATCTGCTACAGATTCCACAGATTTTAGGTTTTTTTAACCACAAATTACACAGATTTTCGCAAATTTATATTTTTTATCTGCTACAGATTCCACAGATTTAAGGTTTTTTACCACAAATTACACAGATTTTCACGAATACTTGGTTACAGAACAAAATCTGAAATCGTTAATCTTTATTCTACAATCGTTAATCTTTATTCTAAAATCGTTAATCTTTAAAATCTCAAAAGGTTAATCTGCAATCAAAAATCAATTTTAAAAAAACTATTTTTCTGTTTTTTCAACAACTTCCGGAGTTTCTTTAGAAACCATTCCTTTTTCTTGCAAGGTGTTGTACCAATTTATAATCTTTTTGATATCAGATGCATAAACGCGGTCTTGGTCATAATCTGGTAAAACTTCTAGAAAATAAGCTACAAGTTTGTCATTTGTTTCTTTATGCGAAATGGCAGCACCTTCGTTTTCTTTAATAGCAATACTTCGCAGTACTTCGACCAGCGGTTTTTCGGCAGTTTGGGTATAGACAGATATTTCTGACAGTAAACTCACATTGCTTCTCAATCCGACAGTTATTTTTTTTCCGTCGATAAATGATTCTGCAACAAAACCTGTTCGGGTTTGAATTTTAAGGCTATACAATCCTGGTTTTCCGGCAATTGCTAATATTTTTTCTACGTTCATTTTTTATGAAAATTTATTCGTGATATTTTTAAAATTAAACTTTTATCGTCCTTTTTTGGCAATATATTTCATTCTATAATCTGGATTTGCTTTGCCATCCATAATGTTTTTTAACTTCTTTTTAATAAGTTGCTTTTTAAGAGTCGATATCTTGTCGGTAAACAAAATTCCTTCAATGTGGTCATATTCGTGCTGAATTACACGTGCAATCAACCCATCAAAAACTTCGGTTTTAACCACAAAATCTTCTTCGCAATATTCTATCGTGATTTTTGGGTTCCTGTAAACATCTTCGCGAACCTCGGGAATACTCAAACAACCTTCGTTAAAGCACCACTCTTCGCCTTCTTCGGCAATCATTTTGGCGTTTAAAAAAGTGCGTTTAAAATTTTTCAAGGCATTGCGTTCATCCGCACTAAAATCGTCGTCATCGCCAAAAGGCGTTGTATCAACCATAAACATTCTGATTGGCAGTCCAACCTGTGGCGCAGCCAAACCAACACCATTGGCGTTGTACATGGTTTCATACATATTAGCAATAGTTTCTTTTAGCAGTGGATAATCTGCCGAAATACCATCGCAAACTTTTCGTAAAACAGGGTCGCCGTAGCCGACTATTGGTAAAATCATTTTATCAAATTAAAAAATACTATATACAAAATAAAACATTTTAGCAAAAATCGCAATTCTGCCAAAAGCGCAAAACTACTATTTTAATTTCAAAAAATATTCTAAAACAATTGTGATTGCTGTTAAAATTAAAATTCATAAAAAAAAATTATAATATTTTTTTTGGCGTTGTGCGCGCCCGCCGCGGCGAGGAGCGCACCCGGGCTGTGCGCTATACTCCTCGTCTCGTCTCGTCCCGAAAAACGAGACGAGACTGCGGGGTATCGCTGCCATCCCTAACGCAACTGAGCCGTTGACCAAGTTTGCGCATTCTTAAAACACTAAAAAGCTATTTTACTTTTCTTTCTAAATATGACTGCAACAAAATGGTAGCCGCAATTTCGTCAATCAGTGCCTTGTTTTGTCGTTGTTTTTTCTTTAATCCAGAATCAATCATAGTTTGAAATGCCATTTTCGAACTAAAACGCTCATCGACATATTCAATAGGTTTTTCAGAAAATTGAATTTTAAACTTAGTAACAAACTCATCAATAAAAACGGCACTTTCAGACGGTTGTCCATTCATTTGTTTAGGCTCGCCCACGATTACTTTTTCGACATTTTCGTTTTCAAAATATTTTTTTAGAAAATCAAATATCGTCACAGAATCGACCGTAGTCAGTCCAGACGCTATAATTTTCAAATCGTCTGTAACGGCAATTCCCGTGCGTTTTTGACCGTAGTCTATAGAAAGGATTCTTGACATAGTTTGAATTTTAGTTTTTTAAAGATATCTTTTTTGTAACCAGTAGATAGTCCATACGTGATAGCCTCTACAGACACACTATTGGCTTGTCACCCAATGATAATTACTGAGGGATATTTTAATTTTAAAATAAAAACGCACTACTTTATTGCTGTTATTTATGCTCAAAGCTACAAAATATATCTGGTTTATACGTTTTTTACAGTTCAGAATCAAAAAACTACAATTCAGTAATATTCAATTTTGGTTGCGTACAAATCACAATATGTTTGTACCATAATTAAAAGGTCAAAAAATCATATAAAAATACCAATCCCAATTCAAGACAAAAAATCGACAGTTCAGACAGTTTCAATTTTCAATCAAATCAAATCGAAGTAGTTTTACATCAACAAAAGTCTAAAGAAATTTAAACCATCAAAAAAAAATATGAAAAACACAATTTTAGGGATCGCAATTTTGGCAACGACAACATTGTTTGCTCAAAACCACAAAATCGAAGTCGAAATCAAAGGATTTAAAAACGATAAAGGTTCGGCCATGATTGGCCTTTACAACACCGAAGAAAATTTTATGCGAACCGGAATAAAATCGGTAAAAACTGTTGTTAAAAACAAAAAAACGTACGCCATTTTTACAAATGTACCAGCAGGAACATACGCTATCTCTATGTTTCACGACGAAAATGCAAATGGCAAAATCGACCGAAATTTTATAGGTATTCCAAAAGAAGGATACGGCACAAGTAATGATGCTAGAGGTTTTATGGGTCCGCCAAAATATGACGACGCCAAGTTTGAGCTTGCTGGCGACAAAAAATTAGTAATCAATATTCAATAGCACTTTCAAAATTCAATATTAATGTCACCCTGAGCGCAGCCGAAGGGCGATTATAAAAAATTCATTTCTTTCAATTTTAAAAACAATCATTATGAAAAATTTATTCTACACCATCGCAATTTTAGTATCAAGTTTAGTAACAGCTCAAGGCCAGTTTGAGCAGGGAATGGGGCGCGCCATGCAACTTTGGAGCGAAGGCAAAAACGACGAAGCATCGGCAATATTTGAGCGAATTGCATCGGCCGAAAAAAACAGTTGGTTGCCAAACTACTATGTGGCTGCCGTAAACACTTTTGCCTCTTTTGGCACAAAAGACAAAGATAAAATGACAGCAATGCTCAACAAATCTCAATCGGCGATAGATATTGAAATGTCAAAAAACGCCAATAACCCCGAAATATTGGTAATGCAAGCCATGATTCACACCGCCTGGATTTCTAGCGACCCCATGACAAATGGCATGAAACTGTCTGGCAAGGTCATGCAACTTTATGGCAAAGCAAGCGCTATAGACCCAAAAAACCCAAGAGTAGCCTTGTCAAAAACAGAGTTTGCTATAGGAGGAGCAGCGTGGACCGGAGCAAATGTAAAAGAATTGTGCAAAGACCTAGACACTGCTGTCGAACTTTTTGCTACTTTTAAGCCAGAAATGCCGTTTGCACCAACGTGGGGACTTGAACGCGCGTTACAAGCACAAAAAAACTGTAAAAAGTAATAGCTTTTTACTCAATAAAAAACTGAATCAAAATAATTTTAAAAGTTTATGAAAATGAAAACAAGATTCGTAAAAGAGTTGCCTAGAGCTATAGTTATTGGACTTTCTATATTTTTTATCATTGTTTTGATTCAGTTTTATAATGGTTACCAAGTTCGTTTTGGTCACGAACTGCAGTTCACGTTTCTATACACGATGCTATACACGTTTGCACTACATTTTGCAAACACAGCAGTTTTCTTGTATATGGACAAGATTTTTACGACCAATAGATTTTCAAAAAAAAGAATTATTGTTGGGTTTGTCGCTTCGTTAATCGTTTCGGTTTTTACAATTTTTTTGGTTAATGTTTTTACATCAATAGCCATTGAGGGCGAAACAATCGACAACTTTATCAAAAACGAGCGGCTTGCAAACTACATTACAGCCATTATTTTTACGATAATTGTGCTGTTCATTATCAATCTAATTTATCTATACAAATGGTATCAAGACAATAAATTTAAAGAACAAAAAATTATTGCAGGTACCGCTTCCGCAAAATATGAAAGTCTTAAAAATCAAATAGACCCACATTTTTTGTTCAATTCTTTAAATGTTTTAAGCTCGTTGATAGAAGAAAATCCCGAAAATGCCCAACGGTTCACAACATCATTATCAAAGGTTTATCGATATGTACTGGAACAAAAAGACAAAGACTTAATATCTGTAGTAGAAGAGCTTTCATTTGCAAAAACGTATATGAATCTGCTCAAAATGCGTTTCGAGAATAGTTTGACCTATGATATTCCGACCGAAACTACCGATTTAGATGCCAAAGTTGTGCCGCTATCATTGCAATTGTTGTTAGAAAATACTGTAAAACACAACATCGTCTCAGAATCAAAACCATTGCATATCAAGATTTACATAGAAAACGACATGCTTTGCATTGAAAATAATTTGCAAAAAAAAGAAGTTTTTGGCGACCGAAAAGGCGTTGGACTACAGAATATTGTCGATAGATACGACATTATTTCAAAAAGAAAAATCAAGATATTGGAAACCGAAAAACAATTTATAGTAAAAATACCAATTCTAAAAAAAGACATTATCATCATGGAAACACAAAACATTTATTCAGAAAAACAAACCTACGAAAAAGCACGAGCTCGCGTTGACGAAATCAAAGGTTTTTATGGCAATCTTTTGTCATACTGCATCGTAATTTCTATTCTTGCCATTATAAATTTCAACACATCACCAAAATATTTGTGGTTTTTTTGGCCCATGTTTGGTTGGGGGTTTGGTGTTGCTATGCACGCTCTTGGCGTTTTTGGAATTGGTCAAAACTGGGAGGACAAAAAAATCAAAGAAATTATGTCAAAAAACGACACTAAAAATCAGTGGAACTAAACATTAACAAGCAAAATACAAATTTAATGGAAACTATCAAAACATACGAAGACAAACTGCAAGCAGCAATAGCGCATGTAAAAGAGATTAAAGCGTTTTACTATCATTTGACAACCTACATCTGTTCGATTTCATTTCTTGTTTTTATAAACCTAAAATATTCGCCAAACGATTTGTGGTTTTTTTGGTCGGCAATTGGCTGGGGATTTGGACTTGCCGCACACGCAAACAGGGTTTTTAACTGGGCACCAGCCATAGGCAAAGACTGGGAAGAACGAAAAATTCAAGAAATTATGAACAAACAAAACCAACAAAAAAATGGATAATCTAGCCTACGAACAAGCAAAAAACAGAGTCAAAAAAATCAAAGGATTTTATAAACATTTGACCGCTTACATAGTTGTAAACCTTTTGATCGTCTATTTAAACGCTCGTCACTTAGAACCAAACGAAAGTTATTTTCAATACAAAAATTTCACAACTTTCTTTTTTTGGGGAATCGGGCTGCTTGCTCACGCAGCAACCTTGTTTCTGCCAGGAATGATATTTGGTAAGAAATGGGAAGATAAAAAAATTCAAGAATTAATGGCGAAAGAAAAACAAAAATAAAATTTGTCAAACCCAAAAGGTTTTTAAAACCTATGGGTTTTTATTTTAACCGACAAAACCAAAAAAATCATGAAAACAATAATCATCGAAGACGAAAAACCAGCTGCTCGTTTACTGCAGCGCAAACTCGAAAAACTTAATGTCAAGATAGATGCAATGCTACATTCAGTAGAAGAATCTATCGCATGGTTTTCTGCAAACAAACATCCAGATTTAATTTTTCTAGATATTCAACTTTCCGATGGACTTTCGTTCGAGATTTTCGCAAAAATTGACATTAAAAGTGCCGTGATTTTCACCACCGCCTTTGACGAATATGCCCTTCGAGCTTTCAAACTAAACTCAATCGACTACCTGCTAAAACCCATCGACGAAGACGATCTAGAAACTGCCATAAAAAAGTATCAGGCAAGCCAGCCCAAAACCGAAGTCGTAAACCTTGATTTTGAACAAATCAAGCGAATGCTACAAAACCCTTTCGAAAAAACCTATAAAAACCGTTTTACTATAAAAATTGGGCAGCAACTCAAGATTATAACCAGCGACGAAATCGAATGTTTTTATTCAGAAAACAAAGGAACCTACATTCACACCATCGATAATCGCAACTACCTTATAGACGGCACAATAGAAGCATTAGAAAACGAATTAGACCCAAAAAACTATTTCAGAATCAACCGCAAACACATCATTCCGATCAAGTCCATAAAAGAAATTCAGGTCCACAGCAACTCACGCCTAAAAATTATTTTGCCCACCTATCGTGACGACGAAGTCATAGTAGCGCGCGAAAAAGTAGCCGAATTCAAGTTGTGGATAGAATGATTTGAAGCAAAATCATTGTGCATAAATTTACATCGTCCTGCTTTTCGTTCCAATCTTTTTTTGTACTACCCCTCGACTGCGCTCGGGGAGACACAAAAAAAGGATTTCCACTACAATCAGGGCTATTTTCAAAATCATTACATCAAATTGGCTTGCGAATTATTGCTCTTAAAAAACACTTTCCGAATAAAAATCAAGACAAAAATCAAACCCGAAAACCCAATAAAAAACGGCACAATCCACTCGATCCAGCCCAAACCAAGCATCACGGCAATAACCAGCAATTGAAAACCAAGCCCGTAGACCGACAACAGCGTCATAAACCAACGAGGGAAACCGCTAACCTTGTGCGCATCTTGATCCAGAAAATGAATGGCTCGGTCAAAACCGCCGTACACAATTTTGTAAACAAAAAACAAAATATCGACCGACTTTTGCGCCTCGCCCGGCAAAGCGCGCGGCGATTTATATTCAAACACTTTGCTAGTCGTGTCGCCACCAACCAACTTATTGCGCAGAATTACATAATAATAATTGTACAAAGTGCCTTGAAGTTGAATGCAAATAAACGCAACTATTGTCCAAACAAAAGTTGTTTTAGACACATAGCAAATCATCATCAAAAACATAAAATTCAAAACGATATCAAAAACCGAGTCTAAATATCGACCAACATAAGACGGAGTATTTTTAAGACGAGCCAACTCGCCATCGGCCGCATCTATGGCAGATTTGAGTACTATAAAAAACCCAGCCAAAAAATAGTGGTTAGAATAAATGCAATAAAGCGCCACTAGCCCAGACAATCCGAATAAAAAAGTAACATCTACGGGCGTGAATTTTGTGTTTTTGAGCAGATTGGCAAGCCATTTTCCGAAAGGGCGACCGTAGTCAGACAAATCCAGAAATTTGTCTTTCAAAGCAAGTTTTGACATTAAAAACAATAAGAAGTAAAGGATAAAACAATCCGAGGCAAAGATAAGATTTAACATTTTCTTTACAAATCAAAATCGATAAACGAACGTTAAAAATGTAAATTTTTTTTGCATCAAAACTACATTGTAGTAATTTAGTAAAAAATTTAAAAGATTTATCATGGCAAATCCATCTCGCAAAATTATTGAGGCAATCAGAAAAACGGTTACAATGCTCGAAAACGGAAACCGATACGAGTGGGGCCACATGGGTAGCTGCAATTGTGGCAATTTGGCACAAGCCATTACCTCTTTTTCGCGAGCCGAAATCCAGAAATATGCTTTAGAAAAACGTGGCGATTGGAGTGCCCAATTGCTAGATTATTGTCCAACATCGGGCTACCCGATGGACATGATTATTGAGCGAATGGTTGACTATGGTTTTTCGACCAGCGACTTGCGTAATTTGGAGTGGCTGTCTGATTCTGAAATTTTGGCATCAATGGGCGTGCAGTTTTTGAACCGCAATTTAAAGGCAGACACTATTGCATATCTAACTGCTTGGGCAAATTTGTTAGAAAATAAACTGTTACACACGAATAGAAATTTTCAAAGAACAACCTTGAAATCAGAGATTTTATTTTCTTAATCAATTGGTTGAAAACCTTAACAACTGTTTGAAGATAAGATTTTTACAAAATTTATTTTGTAGCAGTGAACTCAATTAATACAAATTAACATACCGTAATCTAAATCGATTTAGATTTGTGCAAAGTATTTTTTTTATAAATAAAAATTCGGCATTTATTCCAAATTTCGCAATTTAACTAATTTTAACTGCTAAAGTCGTTCAGCAGTCGAAATTGTGGCACTTAATCAAAGTTTTGTTATTTTTTTTTAAAACCATAATTTGGGCTAAATATTACAATATTAAGGTACAGATTTATTTTGTGGTATAAATGTCTCATGCCCAGCTCAAAATTTTATTTTGAATATTCAAATTTGAAGATATTTTTTTTACGCTA
>JBDLWE010000015.1:0-7410 GCA_039804445.1 Bacteroidota bacterium
AAGAACTAGAATATTCATTAGGTAATGCAGATTTAAAATACAAATTATTCAATCTATATGTTCAAGACGAAAGTCGGTTTGGTTTATTGACAAGAAATGGACGAGCCTTAACGGCAGTTGGGGTAAAACCAATATGTAATTTTCAGCTTATTTATAAATACCTTATGTCTTTGGTACATTTTCTCCATATAACAGAGATAGCTTAGTGATGGAATTGCCAAATTGCAATAGCGAAAATCTTCAAATTTACCTCACTGCGAAAGGGATGGTAGTGAATAGCCCACAGCCTGACGAAGGAAGTGCGAGGACTAGTAGCGACAGCCCGACCGCAAAAAAAGAAAAAGCCAAGTCAACGGTCTAATGCTTGGCTTTTTCTTTTTTTGGGTTTCGCCCAACTATAAAAATTATTTTGTGGTGGCTATAGAAAAATTTAGTTTAAGTTCCGACCCTATTTGTAGCACGTCGACCAAGTCTTGGACTTGTAGGCCTTTTGGAATTCTGACAATCACGATTTTGTCCTGCCGTTGTGTTGTTATGTTTTGAATTTCTGACTTGAGAGTAGCAAAATTTGTTTCTTTTTTGTCTAGAAAATATTTTTTGTCATCGGTAATCGATAATGTCAAATGGTTCTTATTTGTCGATTCTGATGATTGTGCTTCTGGAAGCATGAGTTTTATGACATTTGGATTTGCCAATGTAGAAATAATTAGAAAAAATAATAACAAAAAAAACATGATGTCGCTTAGTGACGACGTAGGTATTTCTGCATGAAACCGTTTGTTTCGTTTAATTGCCATGCTGTGGAGATTGAATGGTATTTACAATTTCGAGTATTTGTTGTTGTGCCTTTAGCGAAAAATTGTCAATCAACATATTAAATAAATGATAAGCAGAATATGCCACAACGCCCACTACAAGACCTGCGCCAGAGCTTATCATTTTTTCGTACAACCCGCCTGAAATGCCTCCAATACTAATGTTTTCGGTTTGTGATATGGTATAAAATATTTTTATTACACCAGAAATTGTTCCAATAAAACCAAGAATTGGTGCAATGCCCGAAATCAATCCTAGATAGCCAAGCCCTTTTTCGAGTTGCGCAATTTCAATGTTTGTGGTACGTTCCATAACAGATTCGATTTCTGACATTGGACGACCGATTATTGAAATTCCACTTTTTATTATTCTTGACGAGGCCGACTGGTCACGTTCACAAACATTGGTTGCGGTTTGTATTTTGCCAGCTTGTAAAGCAGTTTTTACTTCGTTCAACAAATTGACGTTGTGCTTGACGGTTTTTTGAATGGTCAAATACTTTTCGACGATAATATATATGCAAATAAAAAGCAATAATATAATAGGAATTATTAGTGCGCCACCTTTTAAGATAAACGATAAATAAGAAATTTCTGTGGCTGAACTCGATGCTTGATTTACTGCAATATTTGCATTATTAGCAATGGAGTCTGCAATTGTAGTGGTTTGTAAAAAAATGTTGCAAATGTTCATAGTGATTATAAAAAAGCTTGTCACAAAAGTAATTTATTAGCAACTTATAACGCAGTAAATATCAAAAAAGTACATAACGGCCGGCTAAAAGCTTGATCAAAGCTGCTAACCAACCAAAAGCATTGAATAAAATTTTATTAGCATTAAAAGCCCACGCTATATTTAACAAAAAATTATAAGTTTAATAAGTAAGTTCATTGCAATCATAAAATATGTTTGTATAAATTTGTAACACAATACGTATTATATATACTCATAACAAAATCTAAACTTTTAAAATAATGAAACATTTCAAATTACTTTTTGCTTTTGCATTGATATTTATTGCAAACTTTAGCTCAAACGCACAATCTGTAGACGAAATTATTGACAAGTACGTTTCAACTATTGGCGGCGCCGACAAATGGAAAGCCGTAAAAGGCATCAAAATGGAGATGTCTGTAAACCAAGGTGGAACTGAAATTCCGATCGAAATGATTCAGATGCCAGCAGGCAAAATGATTGTAAAAGTAAACTTAAACGGAAAAGAAATTACCCAAATGGCATCTGATGGCGAGACCATGTGGTCACAGAGTTTTATGACTATGAAGCCAGAAAAGATGGATAAGGAAACAACGGATAATGCAAAATTAAGCAGTGCAGACTTTCCAGACGCCTTAATTGATTATAAAGCAAAAGGTTATCAAGCAGAGTTTGTGGGTAAAGAAACTAAGGAAGGCACAGAATGTTATAAAATAAAATTTACTAAAAAACCTAAAACGATTGCTGGTGTTTTGACTGATGATGTGACTTTTTATTTTTTCGATACAGACAATAATTTGGTAATTGCTACAGAAACCGAAATCAAAGAAGGCCCAATGAAAGGTCAAAAAGCGTTGTCAACCATGAGTGATTATCAAGAGGTAGACGGTCTATACTTTCCGTTTGCAATGACTCAATTTGGTTCACCGCTAAAAATTAAAAAAATCGTAGTAAATCCTGCTATCGACATAAAAATATTTTCGTTTCCAGCACAGTAAATAACGAATAATTAAAAATCCTTGGCAATTTTGTTGAGGATTTTTTTTAACAAAAATCAACCCAATGAAAAATTTAAATATTATATTATTAACTACTTTTTCGCTACTTGTTAGTTCAACATTTGCGCAAGATAAGGTGGTTTTAAAAGGTAAAGAGCTTTTTGGCGATTTAAAAGCAAGACACATTGGCCCGGCATTGATGAGCGGTCGAATGACCGATATTGAATTGCACCCAACAAATAATAGAGTTTTATATGCAGCGGCAGCTGGCGGTGGCGTTTGGAAAAGCGCAGACGGTGGCGCAAGCTTTAGTCCAATTTTTGACGAGCAAATTCAATCAATAGGTTGCATAACTATTGACCCGTCTGCTCCAGATCAAAACATTTGGGTTGGTACTGGCGAGACTTGGACAAGAAATAGCGTTTCGATGGGTGACGGAATTTATAAAACCACAGATGGCGGCCAAAACTGGAAAAACATGGGTTTGTTAAAATCTGATCGAATATCGTCAATAATCGTAGATCCAAAAGATAGCAACACCGTATGGGTTGGTGTACTTGGTGCGTTGTGGGGCGATAGTGATGATCGAGGTATTTACAAAACGATTGACGGCGGCATAACTTGGAACAAGATTTTTTTTGTAGATAATAAAACTGGCTGTTCAGATCTAATTGTTGACAAAAAGAACAACAATATTATGTATGCAAGTTTTTGGGAGTTTCGACGAACAGGCTGGTCGTTTAGTTCTGGTGGTACCCAATCTGCCTTGTACAAAAGTACTGATGCCGGAAAAACTTGGAATAAAATACACACTGGTTTTCCAGCTAGTAAACTAGGTAGAATTGCAATTACGATTGCCCCGTCTGATTCAAATATACTTTATGCAGTGCTTGAGACCGAAAAGGCAGAACAAAACGGTCTGTATCGTTCTGACGATGCTGGCGCAAATTGGAAACATTTAAACAGTGATTTTGGTTTGGTGGTTAGACCATTTTATTTTTCGAGAATAACGGTAGATCCAAAAAACCCAGATATTGTAGTAAAAGCAGGCTTGAGCGGATCTATAAGTCGTGATGGCGGCAAAACTTTTAAAAGCTTAGGGCAAATGCATTCTGACATTCACGATATAGCATTTGATGAAAATGACACCAACAGAATGTACTGCGCCACAGACGGCGGTGTTTACCGGTCTTGGGACGGAGGTAGCACGATGGAAATGGTCAGTAACATTCCGGTTTCACAATTTTATCACGTTAGTATCGACGACAAAACACCTTATAATGTATATGGCGGTTTGCAAGACAATGGATCTTGGTATGGCCCCACCAAGTCTGCTGGTGGAGTAGAAAGTCGCGATTGGACAAGAATTGGTTATGGAGACGGTTTTAGAGTCGTAAAACACCCTACAAAAAACATTATCTATAGCGAAATGCAGGGTGCCGAAAATGTTTGGCGATATAATACAGATACCGAAGAACTGGTCACAATACAACCGCTACCCATAAAAGGGCAAGCAAAACTGCGATTCAATTGGAATGCTCCAATGGACGTATCCAAAAAACAAGCAGACAGATTTTATATGGGAAGCCAATTTGTGCACAAATCCGAAGATATGGGACAGTCTTGGACAACAATATCGCCAGATTTAACAACAAACGACCCTATTAAGCAAAATCAAGAAAACTCCGGTGGCTTGTCAAAAGACAATTCAGGTGCCGAAAAACACTGTACTATCTTTACAATTGCAGAATCGCCCGTAAACGAAAGCGTTATCTGGGCAGGAACCGATGATGGTAATATTCAAGTAACGCAAGATGGCGGAAAAACTTGGACCAATGTTGTTGGTAATATTGCTGGTTTGCCTAAAAATACTTGGTGTTATCATATCGAAGCAAGTGTTTTTGGGGCAGGAACCGCCTATGCAGTTTTTGAAGGACATTCTAAAAACGACTATAACCCTTATGCATACAAAACCACAGATTTTGGAAAAACCTGGAAGTCTATAATCACAAAAGACATTGATGGATTTGCAAAAAACATCCAAGAAGATTTTGTTAACGAAAATTTATTATTCCTTGGCACCGAAAAAGGTCTCTTTATAACAATTGACGGTGGCGAAAACTGGTCGCATTTCACAAACAAAATGCCAAAAGTTGCAATCTACCACATGGAACTTAACAAAAAAACGAACGACTTGGTAATGGCAACACATGGTCGAGGTATTATAATACTTGACGATATATCGCCGTTGCGACAAGTTACTCAAGAAGTTTTGAAAAAAGATTTACATTTTTTTGAAGTAAAACCAGCTGTGATGGAAGAACAATCTAATTTTGGCGGCACTGCAACCGAACTAGAATTTGTGGGTGATAATCCGTCGGCAAATGCCCAGATAATATATTATTTGAAAAAACGCCATACATTAGGTAAGATGGATATGGAAATTCAGGACGAAAACGGCAAAAAAATTGTTGCATTAATTCCAGGAAAACAAAAAGGAATCAATATTGTAGATTGGTATTACAATATGAAAAACCCAAAAACAGCAGTTGGCAAGACAAACGACTATTCTGGTTTTACGGCACCTCGTGTTCAAGAAGGGACTTATAAGGCAGTAATTACAAAAGGTAAAGAAACTTTTACACATACTTTTAAAGTAGTAAACGACCCAAAAAGTGCAATTAGTGCATCTGACAGAATTAAACAAAAAGAAACAACCCGAACATTGTTTAATATGTGCGAAGAGCTGGCCTATGCTGTTTATCAAATAGATGAAACACTGAAAGTTTTGGACGTTGTGCAAGAAAAAAACAAAGGATTTATAAAAGAAGCAACCAAGATTAAAGGCAATTATAACAGCTTAAAAGAAAAATTAGTGGTAACAACGGGAGATAACTATGTTGGTTCTGCAGAAAAACAACTGCGAGAAAAACTTGGCGAGTTGTATGCTACAGTCGCCGGAAATTTTACGGCACCATCAGCATCTCAAACTGAAAATATGGCAGTAATTAAACAACGATTTGACAATTCGATGGCAGAATTTAAAACATTGAAAACTAAGAACGAAGCGACAATTCAAAAACAAGTATCAACTTTGTCAATTCCTTATGTTTTAAAAACATTTGCAGAATTTGTCGAAAATTAATTTTCAAATACAAAAAACTTAAAAGCCTTTCAGAAATGAAAGGCTTTTTTTATCAACTGCGATTACAATTATTTATAAAACAAAAAACCCAATCAAATTGATTGGGTTTTTGTGGTACCTCCAGTACCACTTTTACTTAATCTACTACAACTTGTACTAATTTACAAAACACCGTAAAGCCTTTTAAATGTTCATAATTAATCTTTATCAATTTATTTTAATTCCAATAAATAAATTTAAATTAACTTTTTCAAGCACCCTGCCAAGCACCCTATTACTATTTTGCTTATATTTGTAGTGAGATAAAAGGTTATGAAAAAAGTAATAGAAAGTTTTAATAGTATTGTTCGATTTTCGTTCAAAGATTCCATTTCAATACTTACAGAAAATAAAAAGAAAGAAAGTTTGATATTTTTACATTTATCATTTGGCGGTAATAGGTTTAAATATTCAACTGGTTAC
This sequence comes from Bacteroidota bacterium, assembly GCA_039804445.1. GTDB lineage: Bacteria > Bacteroidota > Bacteroidia > Flavobacteriales > Flavobacteriaceae > Flavobacterium. Next base: position 6,136 of record JBDLWE010000015.1, read on the forward strand.
AAATCTTGTTTTTCAGATTGGGATTTTGACAAACAACGAATCAAAGAAACTAAATCTTTGATTATAAATGCACGAGAAGTAAACGGGTTTTTGAGCGATATTGAAAACGCAATTAAAAAGGAATATTCCAGATTACTTGAAGAAAAGACGGTTGTTACAAATGATTTATTAAAAATCTTTTTAAATACTTATTTGAATAAAAATGTAGTTATTGAAAAAGTAAAACCACTACTTTTTTTTGACTTTGCTAATGATTTTTTAGAGTTAAAATCTAACGAAATTACCTTGATTACAAAACGGTCATATAAACAAACTTTACTGAAAGTTAAAAACTTCGGTTTGAATAACGGCGAAAAAATAGAGTTCAATACATTTGATAAAGTTTTTGTAGTCAATTTCATTAACTATTTGCAAGAAAGTGATTTTTCACAAAATACCATTTCAAAACATTTAAAAAACCTTAAAACATTTTTACTACAAGCATCAAGAAAAGGTTTGATAACAAACAAAGATTTTAATATTGCCGATTTTAATCTTACGCCCGAAGAAACGACTGCTATTTATTTGAATAATGACGAACTGAATAAAATGTTAGCACTTGATTTGTCTGCAAAAAAGCATTATGAATTAGCTAGAGATGTATTTTTGATTGGTTGTTTTACTGGACAACGTGTTTCAGATTATAACGGTTTGACGGCTATGGCTATTAAAAAAATAAATGGCGACGATTACTTTGCAATAAAACAGCAAAAAATAAAAACCAAAGTAAACTGCTATATAACTAAAGAGATTAAGGAAATAATGAACTTACGATATAACGGTTTGCCACCAAAAAAGATTTTAGAAAAAGATTTGAATAAATACATTAAAATTATTGGCGAAATGCTCGGTTTTGATGAAAAGGTAGAATGTGTTTTTAGAAAAGGCGGTAAAGAAATTAAAGAATACTTACCAAAATACAAATTAATACACTCGCATACTGCACGAAGAAGTTTCTGTACTAATATGTACATAAAGAAAATGCCTGTGTTTGATATCATGCACTTCTCGGGTCATAAGACGGAAAAAGAATTTTATAAATACATAAGAATTGCTGGCGAAGAAAGAGCCTCGCATATCGTAGGAAAAGGATTTTTTGATTAATGAATTATTTTATATTTTAAATATAATTAAGTCTATAAACTTATATAAATTTTTTAATATCAGTATATAAGTTGATAAATATTTTTTTAATTCAGTCTATAAGTTTAAATTTGTGTAATAATTTCAGTTTAT
>JBDLWE010000016.1:0-16162 GCA_039804445.1 Bacteroidota bacterium
TTTAAGTTTTAGATTTATTCGATTCATTTTTTTTATTTATAATTGTAAACTAATAAGGCTTTTGTAGGTTTTTTTTTGCGTTAGGGATTGAAGCGGTATCCTTTTTTTTGGCTTTTTCAGCCAAAAAAAAGATATAGCGGAAAGCCCGACGGCTTTTTTTGCCGTAACGCCCAACTAAAGTTTAAAATAATCAATATAGGTATTCAAATCTTTATCGCCGCGACCTGAAAGGTTTATTACAACAATATCGGTTGGTTTAAATTTTTTGACGTCAAGTACCGCAAAGGCGTGGGCGGTTTCTATTGCGGGAATGATGCCTTCGGTTTTGGATAGTTTGATGCCCCACTGCATGGCGTCGTGGTCGGTTATGGCAATAAATTCCGCACGTTTGGTCTCGAACAAATGCGCGTGCATAGGGCCAACACCTGGGTAGTCTAGCCCTGCCGATATGCTGTATGGCTCTGTGATTTGACCATCAGGGCTTTGCATCAAAAGGGTTTTTGAACCGTGAATAACACCTATTTTACCCAATACAGACGTTGCGGCGCTTTCGCCTGTGTCAATGCCTTTTCCTGCGGCTTCTACAGAAATAATATTGACAGTAGGCTCGTCAAGAAAGTGATAGAAAGTGCCTGCAGCATTGCTTCCGCCGCCCACACAAGCAATGACATAGTCAGGGTTTTCGCGGCCTTCTTTCTCTACAAGTTGTGTTTTTATTTCGGCAGAAATTACGGATTGAAACCTCGCCACCATGTCTGGATATGGATGCGGCCCAACCACGGAACCTATTATGTAGTAAGTGTTCTCGGGATTGTTTATCCAATCGCGAATGGCTTCGTTGGTGGCGTCTTTCAGGGTTTTTGAGCCTGATGTTGCTGGTCTGACCGTTGCGCCAAGCATTTTCATGCGGGCAACATTGGGCGCCTGCCGTTTGATATCGACCTCGCCCATGTACACGATACACTCTAAACCCATTAAGGCACAGACAGTGGCGGTGGCTACGCCGTGTTGGCCCGCACCAGTTTCGGCAATAATGCGGGTTTTGCCCAACCGTTTTGCTACTAGAATTTGCCCTATGGTATTGTTGACTTTGTGTGCGCCTGTGTGGCACAAATCTTCGCGTTTTAGATAGACTTTTGTGTTGTATTGCTTAGATAATCTTTCGGCAAAATACAGTGGTGTTGGTCGACCCACATAGTCTTTAAGCAGGTATTCAAATTCTTTTTGAAAACTTGGGTCGGCCGTAATTTTGAGGTAGTTTTGGCGCAATTCCTCAACATTAGGATATAGCATTTCGGGAATGTAGGCACCGCCAAAATTGCCATAAAATCCTTTTTCGTTTACGTGGTAAGTCATTTGTGATAGGTTTGAAGTTTCAAGTTTTGTTGAAACGATTTTAGTAATGTGATATTTTTTAATCCAGGTTCAGTTTCAAATTTGCTATTTATGTCGATTGCAAAAATGGGTAAATCTATAGACTTAATTTTTTCTATTTCTTCTATTCCAATACCACCCGAGAGAAAGATTGGTTTTGTCGATTTATAATTTTCTAGAATTTGCCAATTAAAAGCATATCCGTTTCCTCCGTGAAGTTTACCTTTGGTATCAAAAAGAAAATAATCGCAAACATTTTCATATCCTAATAAAATTGAAAAATCAAAATGGTCATCGACAGAAAAAACTTTTATAATTTTCAAATTTTCATTTTTTAAATGCTTGCAAACCTCGGGACTTTCATCGCCGTGTAATTGAATGAGATTCAAATTATATTTAGCGATTTTAGATTGGATATCATCTAAACTTGCATTCACAAAAACGCCAACTTTTTTAATACTAGATGGAATTTCAGGAATTTCACCATCAAAATATCTTGAAGATTTTTCGAAGAAAATAAACCCAAGATAATCTGGAAGCAAGTGGCTTACTTCGAGGATATTTTGGGAATATTTCATGCCGCAAACTTTAAGTTTCATAACGTATTTTTTTTACTACAAATTTCACAAATTCACACAAATTCGTTGCTTTTGAATTTATACTAATTGTGGGTTAAATTTTTAATAAAATCTTTAGCTGCAACGCCTGGATTTTCGGTTTTCATGAAGTTTTCGCCGATCAGAAAACCTCGATAGCCAAATGGTTGTAATTCTTTTATTGAATCTACAGATGACATGCCGCTTTCAGAAACTTTTACAAAGTCGTTTGGAATTTCGGATGCCAACTTTTTGCTATAATCCAGGCTGACTTCAAATGTTTTTAGGTTTCTGTTGTTTACGCCAATCATATCGATACTTGGCATGATTGATTTTTGTAATTCTTCAAGACTATGAACTTCTAATAAAACTTCTAATCCTAAAGATTTTGCAAATTCAGATAATTGTTTTATTTCTTGCCTTGTCAAAACCGCTGCAATTAGCAGTATTAAATCGGCTCCGAAGGCTTTTGCTTCAATGATTTGATACACATCGACTATAAATTCTTTTCGCAAAAGCGGAATATTTACAGTTGCTCTAGCCAAAAGCAAATCGTCGAGCGAACCGCCAAAATATTTTGTGTCTGTCAATACCGAAATACCACATACTCCAGCATCTGCATAACCTTTTATGACATCTTCAACAGAAAAAGAATTATTTATTTCGGGCTTTGATGGCGAACGGCGTTTGTGCTCGGCAATAATTCCTGCATTGCTGTGTCGCAAGTTATTTGCTAGCGAAAATGTGCATCTTTCAAACAATACCGAATTTTCTAATTGCGAAATCGGGATTATTGATTTTTTGAGAACGACTTCTCTTCTTTTATCAAAGATTATTTTGTCTAATATGTTCATTGGCTTAAATCTTTCAATTTCTTAAATTTTATCAATCCTTTTCCTGACAATAAACTTTCTTTGGCAAAGTCAAATCCATCTTTTATATTTAAACTATTTACTGTTGCAATTGCCAGTCCCGCATTTGCACAAACTACATTATTCTGGGCTTCGGTGCCTTTTCCTGATAAAATATTTAGGAACATTTGTGCAGATTCTTCTTTCGTTTGTCCGCCTTGAATGTCTAACTGATCAAGTGTTGGTACGCCAAAATCTTCGGCAGAAATCATAGATTCTTTGCTATTTGAAATTGATTTTGTTTTTCCTGTTAACGAAACTTCATCATATCCATCCAAGCTGTACAAAATATTAAAATTAGTGTCTGTTTTTTGATACAAATAGGCATAAGTCCGAGCCAATTCAAGGTTAAAAACTCCGACCAATTGGTTTTTAGGAAAACTAGGATTTACCATTGGCCCTAGCATATTAAAAAATGTTTTTACTGCAAGGTCTCTGCGAATTGGTGCGACGTTTTTCATGGCTGGATGAAAAAGTGGCGCATGCAAGATGCAAATTCCTACTTGGTCGATACATTTTTCGAGAAAACCTTGATTGTTACTAAATTTTAGACCCAAATTCTCCATGACATTACTACTTCCAGAGATAGACGAAACGCCATAGTTGCCGTGTTTTGCTACTTTAATATCTGCGCCAGCGGTAACAAATGCTGCTAATGTCGAGATATTGAAAGTATCTTTGCCGTCACCACCCGTGCCGCACAAATCGATGGTGTTATATGGTGACAAATCGATTCTGATGCATAAGTCTAACAAGGCTTCGCGAAAACCAGAAAGTTCTTCGATGTTAATGCTTCGCATCATGTAAACAGTCAAAAAACTGGCTATTTGACTATGATTGTAACTACCGTTTGAAATATTGACCAAAACATTTTTGGCTTCGGCGGTAGATAAAGTTTCGTGATTAAAAAGTCTGTTTAAAATGTCTTTCATTGGCCTCCCCCAACCCCTCCAAAAGAGGGGAGTTCCTACTGGGGCAAATAGGATTTAATTTTTGTTATAGTTTTAAATATTTAGTCCTGAAGCCCATCCTCAGAAAAGGTCAACCAATTTTCTAAAATCTTTTTTCCGTTTGGTGTTAAGATACTCTCAGGATGAAACTGTACACCTCGAACATCATATTTGCGGTGCTTTAAAGACATTATTTGCTGATTTTCGTCAACAGACGTGATTATTAAATCATTCGGAAAATTGTCATTTGAAACTACCCACGAATGATAACGACCCACTTCAAATTCTGATGGTAAGTCGCTAAAAAGCACATCGTCAGGATTTGTAATTCGAATTTTTGTGGCAACACCATGATATACTTTTTCAAGATTCATGAGGCTTCCGCCAAAAACTTCGGCAATGGCTTGTTGCCCTAGACAAACACCTAGAATACTTTTTGTTGAGGCATACTTTTTTATAACATCTTTGAGTAGTCCAGCTTCGTCAGGAATTCCAGGTCCGGGCGACAATACTATTTTGTCAAATTGCTGTAAATCGTTTAACTCGAATTCATCGTTTCGAAGAACGGTTACTTGACAATCTAAATCTTCGAGATAATGCACGAGGTTGTAAGTAAAACTGTCGTAATTGTCTATAACTACAATGTTTTTCATTTTTGATATTTTTTACTAATTGAAAGATTTAAAGAATAAAGAATTTAAAAATAGAAAGATTAGACAATCCCTTTACTTACAAATTTTTAAATAATTAAATCTGCTCTGCCATTTCTAATGCTTTATTCAATGCACCTAATTTGTTGTAAACTTCTTGCAACTCGTCTTCTTCTGTTGATGAATTTACGATCCCTGCTCCTGCTTGATAATGCAATTGATGGTTTTTGCTCACGAAAGTTCGAATCATGATGGCATGATTAAAATTGCCGTCAAAGTCCATGAAGCCTATTGCGCCACCATAGAAATCACGATTTATTTTTTCATATTTTTCTATTAATTTCATGGCATTATGTTTTGGTGCGCCAGACAATGTTCCTGCCGGAAATGTGTCTGCAACTACTTGCATTGTAGTTGCGTTGTCATGCAAAATTCCTGTTACTTTTGACACCAAATGAATGACGTGCGAAAAAAACTGCACTTCGCAATATTTTTCGACCGTAACTTGAGAACCATTTCTACTCAAGTCATTTCGAGCCAAATCAACAAGCATAACATGTTCTGCATTTTCTTTTGGATCTATTTGAAGTTTTTTTGCCAAAATAGCGTCTTGCTCGTCATTGCCTGTTCGTTTGAATGTTCCTGCAATAGGGTGAATTTCGGCTTTTCTGTTTTTGACTACAATCTGCGCTTCTGGCGATGAACCCATTATTTTGAAATTTCCATAATCAAAAAAGAATAGATATGGACTAGGATTTATGCTTCGCAGGGCTCTGTAAACATTAAACTCGTCTCCAGTAAAATTTTGCGTAAAACGCCTTGACAAAACCAATTGAAAAACATCGCCACGCTGGCAGTGTTTTTTGGCTAATGCAACGTTGGCTTTAAATTGACTATCATTTAAATTTGATGATGGACTTCCTTGATTACTGTATTTATATGAAGTGAAATTTCGAGATTGCAATAATTGTTCGATTTCTTGAATATTGTTTTCATTATTGATAGAATGATAAAAAATATATGCTTCGTTTTTGAAATGGTTTATTGCAATTACATTTTGATAAACGGCATAAAAAACATCGGGAATTTCTAGATTATTATCTTTTTTGGATATTACTATTTTTTCAAAATAACGAACAGCGTCGTAAGAAATATAACCAAACAAACCATTATTTATGAATTTAAAATCGGATTTCTGAGATTCAAAATGCGAAGCAAAATCTTGAATAATATCAGAAACATTAGTCGTTTCATTGATATCATTTTTTACGAAAGTGCCGTCCGGAAAATTTTGCGTTACAACTTCGTTTTCAATTTTTATACTTGCAATTGGATTACAACATATATATGAAAAACTGTTGTCGTTGCCACGATAATCAGAACTTTCAAGCAGCAGACTATTCGGAAATTTGTCACGAAGTTTTAGATATATACTGACAGGCGTAATCGTATCTGACAGAATTTGTTTATAACTCGTATGTAGTTTATAGGTTTTCACAGCAATTCAAAAAGTTTAATAGTTTTAAAAAAATAGCGGTTTACAACGATTTAAAAATAAAAAAAGGCTTGTCGTGATTGACAAGCCTTTTATTGGATATTAATTATTTAAAATATCAGTAGGACAATGTATCACGACAAAAGACGTAAACTGCTGCTCCACCAATTTTTTAATTGAAAACCCTTCATGATTGTTTTATTTCGAACAAATATAGCAAATATATTTTAAAAACAAACATTATTTGTATTTAATAACCACATTATTATCAACCGATACTTTCAAACCAAAATTACTATTTGATTTAAAATCAGGAACACTCAGCAACTCTGTAATATCGAGCATTTTGAATTCGTTTAAGAAATTTTCGGCACCGTAAAGATCAACTAAATTTGCTGAAAAATTTGGTACATCATGAACTATTGCATCTTTGCATTGATTAAACAACATATTTTGAATCACGATATTGTTAAGTTTTGCACTTTCTATTCTTTTGTCTAACAAAATTGCTGGCGAAAATCCGTGAATAATACTTTTTGTGAAAGTAAAATTTGTGTTTTCAGCAACATAAATAGCTTCTCTCACGTTACCAAGTTTTTCGTCATCAAGACTTATTATTGTAAGATTTGCGGCTTTGACAGTTGTAGATTTTTTCGAAAAATCGAATTGTGTTATATCATCATATGATTGTACGTTTAACGCATTTGAATAAGACGCATCTGAATAATTTGGAAATCGAAATGCCAAACTATTTGTGATTGTGGTGTTTGTACCAGCATTAAAATTATAATCGTGGATATAGTTTTTAAAAGATACAAGTTTTGTTACTTTTAGATTTCCACCCAGAAAACTAAAACCATTTTTTTGAGAAAAACTTGTCTGTACGTTTTCTATTTTGGTCATATTGCCCACTCCTGCAAGCGTAAGCGCATCGAATGCATATTTGCCTTTTAGTCTCTTTCCAGCGAATTCGATTCTAACATATTTTAGAACCCCAGAATTATCTGCAATATCTGATCCACCAAACGTAAACATTTCATTCAAATCGAGAATTTGTTTACCCCCAAGTTTGTTTACAGGAGCCTTTCCAAGAATTATAATGCCGCCCCAATCACCGGGATTTCTGTCAGAAATTGCACGATTAGACGTAAAAACAATCGGATTTGTTTCAGAACCTTCTGCAATAATTTTTGCGCCTTGCTCAATAATTAAACTGCCAGTAGTCGCATAGTCACCTTTGATAATTGTGCCAGATTCTATTGTTAAAGTTGCACCAGATTTTACAACAACATTTCCTGCAATTAGATAGCAGTTTTTTCTAGACAAAGTGGTGTTTTCTTTTAAATCACCGTTTAAAACAAATTCTGTTTCTCTATAAAACGTTGACTTTGGCTTATAATTTGTCCAATTTTCTGTCCAATTTGTTTCTCCAAAAATTCCTCTATTTTTTTGTGCAACCACAACGTTTGTTAAAAGGAAAATGAATGCTGTAAATTTTAATAAATTTTTCATTGTAGGAATATTTAAGAATGTTTTATGGTATAACTGATTTACGAAATAATTAAACAACTGGATTTAAAAAACAAAAAAATGGTACAATACATAAAATATTGCACCAAATTACATTTTACTCAAAGTCGCTTTATTTAGATACGACGGTGTCGTTCGCTTTTAATCTTAAATCTGGCGCTTCTTTAAAATCGAGGTTTTTAAAAATCATTTTAGCAGTGAAGGCTACACTCTTTGTGTTATCGCTGGATCTTAGAACTTCTGATTGCAGGTCTGCTGCAAAACTTGCACTTTCATTATAAGTAGTTTCTGCATCGATAATAGTTGAACAGTTGTTGATTAAGACATTACTTAAAAAAATATTGTATTTAACATTAGGATTTATCGCCGCGATATTCGACAAATAAATGCCTCTTTTAAATCCAGAGATTACAGAATTTTTTAACATAAACTTAGCATGATCATGGATGAATATAGCTTCGGTTGCTATTTCAACTTCATCTTTTACTAAATTCAAAACTGTTGAATTTACAACCTCTACAATTGTAGAATTGGCATTCTCATCTATTGCATCATCTTTGTCAAATGATTCGACTTCAAAAGCCCTCGATTTCGACTCCTCGAAACGCAGTGGGTCGCGAACAATAAGTGAATTATTAACTTTTACGATGGCTCCCATTGATACATCAAAATCATCGTCAATAGTTTTGAACGTAACAATATTATTTAGTGTAAGATTACCGCCTTTAATTTCAACCGCGTCATCATTTGAAAAACTTACCTGCACATTATCAATAATAGTTTTCGACCCTACACCATGCAAAGCCAGCGCGTTTAATGATTTGGTTTTAGAAATTCGCTTACCTGCATATTCAATTCTAACAAATTTGAGAATACCAGAATTTGAATTTTGATTCGTACCACCAAACTTACAATTTGCAGTTTTTTTGGCTAGATCTGTTGACCAAACACCTTCAATTTTATTGATGGGAGCATCCCCTAAAATTATTATTCCTCCCCAGTCACCAGCAGCACGCTCGCTGTCTTTGTTCGAAGTAAAAATTATCGGGCTCGACTCTGTACCTTCTGCAATAATTTTTGAATTTGCGGCAATAATCAAGGTGCCTGTACTTTGATAATCGCCACGAATCTGCGTACCTGGTTCTATTGTTAGCACTGCATTTTTTGTAACATATACATCACCAACAAGCAGATAGGTTTTATCCCGTGTGAAAGTTGTATTTTTATCAATAGTACCAGATACTAAAATCTTTGCATCGCGATAGTTTGTTTGCGATGATTTAAAATTTGTCCAATTTTGTAACCAGTTTTGCTGACCAATAATGCCTTTTGGATTTTGTGCATAACTGCTGCCGAACATCAAAACTATCGAAAAAAACCGAATTGAGTTAAAAAGTTTAGATTGCATTTTGTAAAATTTTAATTTTTATGGTTTGGATTGATATGCATGTACAAATATACGACCAATTCTAAATTAAAAAAACTTATTTCTGATAGACCACCAAAAAATCTGATGAAATACCCTTTTTAAAGATAAACACTTCGTAAACTTCTGTTTTATAAGCGTTATTGTAAAAATAATATTTTTAAATCAAAAAAAAAGCAGTTTTGAAATTATAGAATAAAATGGTTTTGTAATTGTTATTTTTTACAATTTCAGCATTAATTCTTACTCAAAAAAATCTCGAAAATAAGTTTCGAGATTTTTTTTAGAAAATTGTCTGAAATTTAGAATTGCAAAAGTACTTTTAACTCAAAGTCATCATTAATAACTTTGTCACCCAAGTTTTGGAAAAAATTACCCGAATTATATTTTATATCATATTTAGTTCGATCCACTTTTAAGGCAGTTGATGCGGTGGTTGCTGTTGTAGCCAAATCAAAAGTAACTGATTTGGTAATTCCTTTGATAGTCAAATCACCTGTAACCGCATAAACCCCACTTGGCTTTGCAATAATTTTTTTGAATATTAGCGTAGCGGTTGGAAATTTTGTAGTTCCAAAAAAATCATCAGCCTTCAAGTGTCCTTCAAGATTCTCTTTGCCTTTTCCAGCCGCCAAATCTGTTACAATCAAAGCATTCATATCCACAACGAATGTTCCGCCAGTCAACTTATTTTTCTTGAAAATTAGCGTTCCGCTTTTGATTCCGATTGTACCTTCATGCGAGCCAGTAACTTTTTTACCAACCCAGTTGATGGCACTTTTTGATGCATCAACAGTTTTTGTTTGTGCAGAAATTGTTAAAGAAATTGTTGCTAAAAGAGCAATCGCGATTGTTTTTAAGTTTTTCATTTTTCATTTAAATTTAGATATTTATAAAAAGGCTTTCTATTGTTTTTCTTACTTTTTTAATACTTTGTGTGGCATCATCCGCATGACGGTAGCCTACTGTTGCTACTACAGTCGCGCTCAAACCTAGTGCGTCAAGACCTAAAATGCTATTATACTGATGTTTATCAAAACCTTCCATGGGACACACGTCAATTTTGAGCTCTGCAGCAGCATTCATTAAATTTGCTAAGGCAAGATAACTTTGCTTTTCGTTCCAAATGATAACTTCTTCGAGAGATTTTCCTGAGATGGCACTTTTCATGAAGTCACCATAGACCTTAATGCTGTCTTCAGAAACTTCTCGAATGCTAACAACGTTTTGAAGATAACTATCAATATCGTCGGCATTTGCATGAGTAAAACTTGCAAAAACAAATAAATGCGCAGCGTCTTCGATTTGGGATTGTCCCCAAGATGCTGCACGAAGTTTTGTGCGAATTTCAAGATTTTGAACATCCAAAATTTTGTACAATTGCAAACCGTACGATGAAGTGGATAGTTGAATAGCAGTTTTTAAAAAGTCCAGATCTTGATTACTAACTTTTTTTGATGAATCGAACTTTTTTGTGGCATATCGCCAATTTTGATTTTCGAGAAAATTTGACATAGTTGTGTTTTATTATTTTTTAGTGCGGTATTTTTCTAAAAGTTCGTTAAGATTTGCAAGCTCTACAGCGGTCATGTTTTGAACAAACTGATTTTCATAGACTGTAATTGCTGGATCAAGGGCTGCTAATACGTCTAAACCTTTTTGTGTGATATTTACTTCAATTTTACGTCGGTTAGAAGGGCAAATTTCGCGCGTTACAAGATTTTTTAATAAAAGTTTATCAACCAATCTTGTTGTATTACTGGTTTTGCAAATCATACGTTCTTGAATGCAGCCCATGTTGGCAGGATTTCCTCTCTGACCCCGTAAAATTCTAAGCACATTATATTGCTCGCTAGACAAATCGAATGGTTTCAAAACTTCGTTACATTTTTCGACAACCTCATTTTGGCAAAAAAGCACATTCAACAATATTTTTTTACTGATATGCAGCTCGACGGTCGATTTTATTTCGTTTTGAATATCCAAGTTTGCGATTTTTTTATTTGTCGGTACAAATGTATTGTATTAATTTATTTGTACATACAAATAAATCATAATGTTTTGTTAAAAAAAAACGGTTAATTCTTTTAAATTATTTGAAATTCCTATTCGATACATTCTAGTTCTTAATTCGGTACTTCCTGTTGCGTAAATATATGCTTCTGGATTTTTTCCTGTAAACGCATACATTGTCGAAAGTACTGTTGCTAAAACTTTCGGATCATCTCCATAGTTCGTTATGATTTTGTCGTCAACTTCCCGCGTGAGAATATTCAAATCTCCAAACCCCAAGTTAAAATATTCGGCAACAGACATTTCGGTATTTTGAACAATTTTTATTATAATTTCTTTTTCTCCAATACTTTCAAACTCAAATATATGTAAATCGGTTTGAGCCGAATAATTGTAACGTGGAAAAGTTCCTTCACCTTATATTTATAAGCAAATACCAAAAAAATGAAATTTGCGGTTTTTTCTCTTTTATCGTGGTTTTTTTAACTTTTTTGCCAACTATCTCGTAAAAACCAATCGATTTCCATTTGATAAATTTTCTGAAAAACCATATCCATCGTAGTCAAAACCTTTGAGACCGTCAATAGTTTCGATATTATTGTCCAAGATATACCGAACCATTAATCCGCGGGCGCGCTTTGCAAAAAAAGAAATGATTTTGAGTTTTCCGTCTTTATAGTCTTTAAATTCGGGTGTGATTACTTTTGTTTTCATGAGTTTGGTATCAACTGCCGAAAAATATTCTATAGATGCCAGATTCACAAACAGTTCGTCTTTTTTGAGTTCTTTGTTTAATGAAGTTGTAATTTTGTTTTTCCAGAAATCATATAGGTTTTTGCTGTCGTTAATAGCAATTTTGGTTCCCATTTCTAATCGATATGCTTGCATCAAGTCTAATGGTTTGAGCAAGCCGTAAAGCCCTGACAAAATTCTGACTTTGTTTTGCAGCGTTTCTAATTTTTCTAAATGCAACGAAAAAACGTCAAGTCCGCCGTAGACATCGCCATCAAAAGTATAGATTGCTGGTCGTGCATTTTGGGGTGTAAATGGTGTTTTCCAGTCTTTGTTTCGTTGGTAGTTTAGGTTTGCTAGGGCTTCAGAAATATCCATTAACGACGAGAGTTCGGATGGTTTTCGGGTTTTTATAATTTTGTTTATGATGCGGCTTTCAGACAGAAATAGTGGTTTTGTATATAAATTTGTGGGAAGTTCTCGGTCAAAATCCAACGATTTTGCTGGTGAAATAACGATTTTCATGGCTGTTTTTTGATGCAAATTTAGCGATTATTGTTTTCGGTTTTGTTGTTCTCAATAGCAGTTTTTTCAAACCGCAGAGTGCGCAAAGCACGCAAAGTTGATGCGTTGAACTTTATTTTAAATTTTACTAGCAATTTGATATTTTCTATTAATTTTCGATATTTTTTTATGTTTAGTTGGTTGCAGCCCAGATTGCAGTGAAAATCTTTGCGTTTTGAAGGCTATTTTTTTCTTAGCAAAAAAGAACGACCAACGGAAGTTCCTTTTTTGGTTAGAAAAAAAAGACTTCTAAATGCAAGATTGAAACGGAAAGCTGGAAATGTCTGCCCAAAAAATTATTCTATTTGAAAACTGTTTAAAAATGCTATCGTTTTTTGAATGTCATAGTGCAAAATGCGGTCTTCGGTTACGATTGCTACCTCTTGGCGATAAGATTTTAAGAACATTTCGATAAAATCACTCGACTTGAGCGGCTCGCGAAACGACATGGCTTGTGATGCCGTGAACAATTCTATTGATAGAATGGTTTTTAGGTTTTCGAGAATTTTGTAGCATTTTGTAGCGGCATTTGCGCCCATGCTCACGTGGTCTTCTTGGCCATTGCTGCTCACAATGCTGTCTATGCTGGCTGGTGTGGCAAGTTGTTTGTTTTGGCTCACGATGCTGGCGGCGGTGTATTGCGGAATCATAAAACCGCTATTAAGGCCGGGATTGTTGACTAGAAATGGTGGTAAATTACGTTGTCCTGAAACCAACTGAAAAGTTCGACGTTCAGAAATGCTGCCTAATTCGGCGAGGGCAATGCCCAGAAAATCTAGTGCCATGGCCAGTGGTTGCCCATGAAAATTGCCTCCAGAAATGATTTGGTCACTTTCGTGAAAAATATTTGGATTGTCGGTCACGGCGTTGATTTCGGTCTTAAAAACCTTTTCGGCATAGTCAACTACGTCTGCCGTTGCGCCATGTACCTGCGGAATGCAGCGGAAAGAGTAGGGGTCTTGCACGTGCTGTTTTTGTTGCGAAATGATTTGGCTGCCGCCTATAAAATCTGCAACGCGTTGTGCTACAATTATTTGCCCTTTATGGGGGCGAATAAAATGAATAAGTTCATTAAAGGGTTCGATTCGGCCATTGAATGCATCGAGTGACGTTGCTGAAATTAAATCAGATAAATAGCCAATTTTTCGAGCTTCGAGAATTATATATGCGCCGTAGGCACTCATAAACTGTGTACCGTTGAGCAGCGCAAGACCTTCTTTAGACTGCAATATAATGGGTTTCAAGCCAAATTTTTTTAACACAACGTCGGCAGATTGTTTTTGTTGGTCATGCCAAACTTCGCCAAGGCCAATGAGGGGCAGTGACAAGTGGGCTAGAGGTGCTAAATCGCCCGATGCGCCAAGCGAACCTTGCTCATGAACTACGGGCAAAATATCGTTATTAAAAAAGTGAATGAGTCGCTCGACGGTTTCTAGTTGCACGCCAGAATGACCATAACTCAATGATTGAATTTTTAGTAAAAGCATTATCTTTACTATGGTTGGCAACACGAAATCGCCTGTGCCGCAGGCATGTGATTTAACAAGGTTTTCTTGAAGTTTAGATAAGTCGGTGTTGTTTATTTTGACGTTACAAAGTGATCCAAAGCCAGTGTTTATGCCATAGATTGGATCTGTAGACGAGGCTATTTTATTATCAAGATAGGTTCGACAGTTCGAAATATTTACTTTTGCTTCTTCGGAAAGATCAAGTTTTTTTTGATGAAGTAAAATTTCATTTATGTCGGCAAGTGATAGAAGTTTCGAGCTGATGTAATGCGTAGATTCCATAGTTGTGAATTTGAAAGTTCAAAAGTCAACAAACAGAATTAGATTTGCAAGAAAAGATTTTTATTTTTGTGAATTTGGTACATTATATAATCACGTACAGATAATTTTTATATTTGTTTTTTGTAAATCATTTACTTCCCGCCATTATGAAAACCAAGTCATGCGAAATTTGTAAAACAGACGATATTATTCTTTTTAGAATTCAGATTCAATCTGGAAAACTTTGGATTTTTGTTTGCAAATCGTGTTGCGAAAAGTCAAAAAATTTAACAAACTACAAATATGGTGGTACTTGGAAAGGAGTGAGGCATTAAAAGTTTTTATTTTTTTGAATTGAGGTTCTAGTAACCAATTCCAGATATCCTTCCAAAAAAACTTTGTAAAAAACAATTTTTTTTGGAATGATATCTGGAATTGGCTCCTGAAAATAAATTTTAGTATTAAATCGATTTTTTGTAAATTTGCAGTCCAAAAAATACAGCAATGTTAGATAGACTTCAGATTGTAAAACAGCGTTTTGACGAGATTTCGGATTTGATTATTCAGCCCGACGTGATTTCTGACCAAAAGCGATATGTGCAGCTTAACAAGGAATATAAGGATTTGAAGGCGTTGAAAGAAAAGCGTGACGAATATGTGACATTGGTTGCGAATATAGACGAAGCCAATGAAATTATAGCCGATAACAGTGATGCTGACATGACCGAAATGGCCAAGATGCAGCTTGATGAGGCCAAGCAGCGCCTACCAGAATTGGAGGACGAGATAAAGTTTATGCTGATTCCAAAAGATGCCGAAGATGCCAAAAACGTGATGGTCGAGGTGCGTGCAGGCACAGGTGGCGACGAGGCGAGTATTTTTGCGGGAGATTTGTTTAGAATGTATACCAAATATTGTGAAGGTCGTGGGTGGCGAACGTCTGTGGTAGACATGAACGAAGGTACTTCGGGCGGATTTAAAGAGGTTATTTTTGAGGTAACAGGCGAAGATGTTTATGGTACTTTGAAGTTTGAAGCTGGCGTTCACCGTGTACAACGTGTGCCACAGACAGAAACCCAAGGTCGTGTGCACACATCGGCAGCGACCGTCATGGTGTTGCCCGAAGCCGAAGAATTTGATGTTCACATTGACATGAATGACGTTCGGGTAGATTTTTTCTGTTCGTCAGGACCCGGTGGACAATCTGTAAATACCACAAAATCTGCGGTTCGACTTACGCACATTCCCACAGGATTGGTAGCGCAGTGCCAAGACCAAAAATCGCAACATAAAAATAAAGACAAGGCTTTTGGGGTTTTGCGTTCAAGATTATATGAGCAAGAATTGGCCAAAAAACAAGCCGAAGATGCTACCAAACGCACATCGCAGGTAAGCTCGGGCGACCGCTCAGCAAAAATAAGAACGTACAATTATTCGCAAGGGCGAGTGACTGACCACAGAATTGGCATGGACGTTTTTGATATGGACGGTGTGATGAATGGCAAAATTCAGAAACTTATAGATGAGTTGCAGTTGGTTAACAACATGGAGAAATTGAAAGAAGCTAGCGAGGTTTTCTAAATTTTGAAGATTTAATTGTTCTTTCCCACTGACCGCTGACGAAGTGTTTTTATTGAAAGTTAGTTTTGGTTTATAAACATAAAAAGAGCGTCAACCAAGACGCTCTTTTTGTTTGTAAAAAAAATTTGTGTTTTATTTACAAGTAAAAATTTATAAAGCAAAACCATAGGCCAAACGAAGCCCTATTTGGTTTATGCCATTGCGGGTTAAGCCGTTAGAATCTTGCGACGAAAAATCAGGAAGCAATTCATAACGCAGACTGATGTCTATATACTTTGTAGCATAGCCAATGCTTGGACTTATCAAATAAGACGATTTGTTATAGCCGTTTGTCACCGCAAATGCACCGCCAAGTTCGCCCATTAAATAAAATTGGTCTTCGATAACAAATGCCTTGAAACCTAGCTTGGCAGGAATATATCCTAAATCATTGTCGTTTCCTTTCACAAAAAGATTACTAAATCCAGTTGTTAAGGTCAGCGAGTATTTTTTTGATAAATCATATTGCAAACGCGCATCTGCGCCAAGCGCAAAATCATAGGGTTTGTCTAGCACTGCGGCTCCATTGATG
>JBDLWE010000017.1:0-44143 GCA_039804445.1 Bacteroidota bacterium
CTTGTTTCAAAGTCTCTGTCCACAATCCGCGTTTTACAAGATCTTCAAGCAAATGTTTGTTTACCACAATAAATTCTCCAGACAAAACACGGCGTGTATAAATGTTTGAGGTATAAGGTTCAAAGGCTTCGTTATTACCCAAAATTTGTGAAGTCGATGCGGTTGGCATTGGTGCTACCAAAAGTGAGTTTCTAACGCCATGCTCAACCACTTCTTTTCGCAGACTTGCCCAATCCCATCGGCCAGAAAGTTCTTCGTCTTTCATTCCCCACAGGTTGTACTGAAATTCGCCTTCAGATATTGGCGACCCCTTGAATGTTGAATATGGCCCTTCTTCTTTTGCGAGTTCCATTGACGCCGTTACGGCTGCAAAATATAAGGTTTCAAAAATTTCTTGGTTCAATTTTTTGGCCTCATCACTTGTGAAAGGCAGTCTCAATAAAATAAAAGCATCTGCAAGTCCTTGAACGCCAAGCCCAACAGGTCTGTGACGCAGGTTTGAGTTTTCGGCCTCTTTGACAGGATAGTAATTTCTGTCAATAACTTTATTCAAATTTCGGGTGACTCGTTTGGTCACGTCAAACATTAATTGATGATTGAATGCGCCATTTTCGACAAACATTGGCAACGAAATAGATGCCAAGTTACACACCGCAATTTCGTCTTTTGAAGTATATTCCATAATCTCGGTACAAAGGTTTGAAGACCTGATGGCTCCAAGATTTTTTTGGTTCGATTTACGGTTGGCCGCATCCTTATAAAGCATATATGGCGTTCCAGTCTCGATTTGCGACTCTAGAATTTTTTCCCAAAGTTCATGCGCTTTGATGGTCTTGCGGCCTTTTCCTGCTTTTTCGTAATCGGTGTACATTTTTTCAAATTCGTCGCCATAAACGTCATAAAGACCAGGGCATTCGTTGGGGCACATGAGTGTCCAATTGCCGTCTTCTTGCACACGTTTCATGAACAAATCTGATGTCCACATGGCAAAAAACAAATCTCGGGCGCGCATTTCTTCTTTGCCAGTATTTTTTTTCAAGTCTAGAAAATCAAAAATATCCGCATGCCAAGTTTCGATATAAATTGCAAAACTTCCTTTTCGTTTTCCGCCACCTTGATCAACATAGCGTGCAGTATCGTTAAAAACCCGAAGCATTGGCACAATTCCGTTAGACGTTCCGTTTGTTCCACGAATGTAGCTGCCGGTGGCGCGCACGTTGTGGATAGAAAGTCCTATTCCGCCTGCCGATTGCGATATTTTGGCGGTTTGCTTGAGAGTGTCATAAATTCCGTCGATACTGTCGTCTTGCATCGCCAACAAAAAGCACGATGACATTTGCGCTTTCGGTGTCCCTGCATTAAATAAGGTTGGCGTAGCGTGTGTAAAAAACTTTTTTGACATCAAATCATAGGTTTCAATAACCGATTTCAAATCATTCAAGTGAATTCCGACTGAAACTCGCATCAACATATGTTGCGGCCGCTCTACAATTTTACCGTTAATTTTTAATAAATATGACCTTTCAAGGGTTTTGAACCCAAAATAGTCGTAGTTAAAATCGCGATTATAAATGATGTTCGAGTTCAAGAACTCGGCATTTTTCATGATGACGTCATAAACCTCGTTGGACAGTAGTGGTGCTTCTTGTCCGTTTCGAGGGTTTACATATTTGTACATGGCATCCATCGTTTCCGAGAATGATTTGTTGGTGTTTTTGTGTAGGTTTGAAATGGCAATTCGCGCCGCAAGCTGGGCATAATCAGGGTGCGCTATGGTCATTGAAGCAGCAGTTTCGGCAGCCAAGTTATCAAGTTCTGAAGTGGTTACGCCATCATATAACCCTTCGATTACACGCATGGCGACTTTAACGGCATCGACCAAATCGTTTAGACCATAACAGAGTTTTTTGATTCTGTCTGTGATTTTGTCAAACATTACAGGCTCTTTGTGGCCATCTCTTTTTAGTACATACATGATTTTGTGTTTTTGTGAAACTGCAAATCCCTTTGCAATCTCGGGGTTATTTGTAATATTTACTTTTTTTATGCGAAGTATTCGACTTCATGGATGCGTTTGAAGGTCTCTGACCTTAGTTTGTACTTTAGTTCTGTTATGAACGGTCAAAGACCGATTCACACAATCATGAAGTCGGAGACTTCGCTAAACTGGTTATTTGTAATATTTACTTTTTTTATGCGAAGTATTCGACTTCGTGGTTATGTTTGATTTTTTTAATCTTTTTATTTGTTTTTAACAGTCAAAGACCGTTACTGGTAATCACGAAGTCGGAAACTTCGCTTAACTGCTACATTTTCAATATTAGTTCTGCGAAGTCTCCGACTTCGTGGATGCGTTTGAAGATCCTTGAACTTAGTTTGTACTTTAGTTCTGTTATGAACGGTCAAAGACCGATTCACACAATCACGAAGTCGGAGACTTCGCTAAACTTGTACAAATGAAAACGATACGATAATCTGTAACTTTGCATAATGTTACCAAATAAACCGTTACTGGTAATCACGAAGTCGGAAACTTCGCTTAACTGCTACATTTTCAATATTAGTTCCGCGAAGTCTCCGACTTCGTGGATGCGTTTGAAGGTCTCTGACCTTAGTTTGTACTTTAGTTCTGTTATGAACGGTCAAAGACCGATTCTCACAATCACGAAGTCGGAGACTTCGTTTAACTTGTATAAATGAAAACGATATGATAATCTGTAACTTCGCATAATGTTACCAAATAAATCCATTATTAAACAATCTTGGATTCAAAACATCTATAATAGGGTTGTCTGCTTTTTGTATTTCTAACAATCCTTTTCCGTTTACATAATTACTCGCACTTGAATACAAATAATTTGATGCTTTTTCGACAATACCAGCCCTAACCGGATTCAAATGTATGTAATCTAATTTTTGCCAAAGAAATTTTTCTGAATAAACTTCCTCTGGATGATTCCCATATTTCCAGAATTGGTATATCTCATTTCTAGTATGACTTTTACATGCAAATTCAAATCTTTTTAACATCCAGTCTTTTCTACTTTCTGCGCCTAACGCTATTGTATCTAATATGTTTCGTGCTGTAAATTTTTTAAAATCTCTAATCAAATCCGATAATTTTCCGTTTTCAGATTGAATAACCAAATGAACGTGGTTAGTCATAATAACATATCCATATAAAATCATTCCTTTGTTTCTTATGCAAAAATCTAAACTATCAATAAGTATATCTTTATAAATTTTCCTTGAAAATACATCAACCCAGTCAACAACTGTCGCTGTAATAAAATGCGCTTTACTTTGGTCGTTAATTTGGTATCCGTTTGTGTTCATCTAGCAAAAAAATATTTTTAGTTCCCCGAAGTCACTGACTTTGGGGCAATGTTTATAAGTTTGCAACCTTTTTATTTATTACAAGCGGTCAAAGACCGCTGCTCACAATCACGAAGTTGGTGACTTCGCTAAACTGTTACATCTTCAATATTAGTTCCGCGAAGTCTCCGACTTCGTGGATGTGTTAGAAGGTCTCTGACCTTAGTTTATAATTTAGTTCGGTTTTGAACGGTTAAAGACTGCTGCTCACAATCACGAAGTTGGTGACTTCGCTAAACTGTTACATTTTCAATATTAGTTCCGCGAAGTCTCCGACTTCGTGGATGTGTTAGAAGGTCTCTGACCTTAGTTTATAATTTAGTTCAGTTTTGAACGGTCAAAGACCGTTTCTCGCAATCGCGAAGTCGTAGACTTCGCTAAACAGGGTTATTTGTAAAATTATTATTATTATTTGGAAGCAATTCCCGCTATCATTCCAAATCTTTTGTTCCAAAACCTTTTTTTGTTGTATTTTAATCTCGTCTTTATATGTTGAGACCGTTGGTCGCTTTTTAAAACTCACAAAAAATAGGTTTTCTCTCAAAAGGATTTTCCCTTCTATCGGGGCTAATTAAAATTCGGCATCAAAAGTAATTTTCTGTGCTTCAACATCTGTGTTCATAACGCCTGCTTTTTGGTATTCCGCAACTTTTTTCTCAAAGAAATTGGTTTTGCCTTGCAACGAGATCATATCCATAAAATCAAACGGATTTGAGGTGTTGTACTCACGCTCACAACCCAATTCTACCAAAAGTCTATCGGCTACAAATTCAAGATATTGTGTCATAAGTCCTGCATTCATTCCGATTAATGAAACAGGCAAAGATTCTGTAATAAACTCACGCTCAATATTCAAGGCATCGACAATAATGGTTCTGATGCGCTCTTTCGGAACCTTGTTTACCAAATGGTGGTTGTGCAAATGCACCGCAAAATCGCAATGAACGCCTTCATCACGAGAAATCAATTCGTTAGAAAACGTAAGTCCGGGCATCAAGCCGCGTTTTTTGAGCCAATAGATTGAGCAGAAAGCACCTGAAAAGAAAATACCTTCAACAGCTGCAAAAGCAATCAATCGTTCGGCAAATGAGTCTGAATCTATCCACTTGAGTGCCCAATCGGCTTTTTTGCGAATGGCAGGAAAAACTTCCAAAGCATTAAATAATTCGTCTTTTTCGGCTTCGTCTTTCACATAAGTATCAATCAAAAGCGAATAGGTTTCTGAATGAATATTTTCCATCATGATTTGAAAACCATAAAAGAATTTTGCTTCGGCATATTGCACTTCGTTCACAAAATTTTCGGCGAGATTTTCGTTTACAATTCCGTCTGATGCGGCAAAAAATGCGAGAATGTGCTTGATAAAATATTTTTCGTCGTGTGACAATTTGTTATTCCAATCGTTTAGATCTTGGCTTAAATCTATTTCTTCGGCAGTCCAAAAACTAGCTTCCATTTTTTTGTACCATTCCCAAATATCGTGGTGTTTGATCGGAAAAATAACAAAACGATTTTTGTTTTCTTGCAAAATGGGCTCGACTGTTGTCATAATAAGTTGATTAATATGTGATTGGTTTTTTAAAATATTTTATAGAGGAGAACAGCAAAGATTGTCTTTTTTTTTGATAAAAAGTAGGATAACTTATTGACAATTGAACATACTTTTTAACAATGACTAAATCTTACAAAGAAAAAATGTATTTTTGTAAAATATTGTTTATCAATATATTATAAAACTAGTATATCGTTAAATTCAGCAAATTCACTTGCTCGCAATGATTTAACT
The DNA here is from genome assembly GCA_039804445.1 of Bacteroidota bacterium. Lineage (GTDB taxonomy): Bacteria > Bacteroidota > Bacteroidia > Flavobacteriales > Flavobacteriaceae > Flavobacterium. Next base: position 5,162 of record JBDLWE010000017.1, read on the forward strand.
TTTGTTGAACTTTAATAATATTCAACTAAAATAAAACACTGAAAAATTGTTAAAAAAGATTCAACAAATTCATAAAATGTTGTTGTGAGTATTATTTCAAACTTGGTCAACGGTTGCACAAGCGTTAGCGATGGTAGCGGCATCCTTTTTTAGAATTTGGCCTTGGACGGCAATATTGTTTGGCCAAATTCTAAAAAAGATATAGCGTACAGCGCGGCGCGCTCCCCGCTGCGGCGGGCGCGCGAAACGCCCAAATAGCCTACGAAATTTTAAATTTTTAAATCTGCAGCTACTTTTTCTAATTCTATATACCAATTTTCGCCAAAACGACGAATTAGGGCTTCTTTTACGAATTTATAAACTGGCACTTCCAGCTCTTTGCCTAGCGAGCATGCAGGATCACAAATATCCCATTCGTCAAAATTTACGGCGGCAAATTCGGTAAAATCTTTTACGCGAATGGGGTATAAATGACATGAAACGGGTTTTTTGAATGAAATTTCGCCTTGATTATAGGCTTGCTCGATGCCGCAAAGCGCAGTTTTGCCGTCAAAAATAACATAGGCGCAATCTTTGTTGTCTATTAATGTGGTTTCTAAGGTGCCGTCGGTACCAATGACCGATGTTCCAAATTGCTCGATTGCAGCTATGCCTTCTTTGCGCAAAAATGGTTTTACTTTGGGGTAAATAGATGCTAAAATTTGGGTTTCGTCATCGGAAAGCGGTGCGCCGGCATCGCCGCCTATGCAGCAGGCACCTTTGCAGGCAGATAGATTGCAAACAAATTCGTTTTTTAAAATACTTTCAGAAACGATGGTTTTGCCGAGTTGGAACATATCAGTTAGTTTTATGCAAATGTAAGGCATCAAATAACAAATCTTGCATTAATAAATTTTGCTTTTGTAAACCTTATTTATAATTTTTTATATCTAAAACTTTAAAAAGCTGTTAAAAATATAGCTTGTTATGTTAAAGAATTTTTGATGAACCTTGTAATTATATAAATTTGCACAATAAGAAAAATAAAATATTAATGAAAATTTTTACCAACTTGTTGATTTTTATTGCGATTTTTATGATTATTTTTAATTTAACACAATTAGATTATTATAATTTGTTGTCTGATAAAAATAAAATTGCTGCCATTGGTATAGCAGCTTCTTTTTGTGCGGTTTTAATTCTTATTATATTTAAAATGTCAAAAATGATTCAAGAAAAAACAAAAAATCTATAACACTCTCATTTTTTTGAGGTGTTTAAAAATTATATGTTAATGGTTATGTTAATAATTTATATTATTTTTGACAATAGATATTAACGTAAAAGCTTTCATTTTGGTAAAAATAATTGTTTTATACCTCCAACAATTAATTATTTTTTCAGGCAGTTTGTGTCTTAATAACTGTTATTCCCATAAAAACATTGATCTTGGGTTGTACACATTATCCTTTTTTGACCATCGAAATTGCGAAAGTTTTGAAAGAATTGCGAAAAGTAAAAACAAACGGCGGTTATCGTTATAAAAAATTATTGTCTAAAAACGTAATTTTGATTGATCCAGCGCTTGAAACTGCACAAGAATTATATAATTGTTTAAAAGATCAAAAGTTGCTTAATAACGAGGTCAGCACCCAAAACGCAGATTTTTTTATCGGCATCCCCAATAAAAACATTCCTAGTATCATAACAGAAGATGCGGGTCAACGATTTACTTATCACTATAAATATAGTCGCAACAGCAACGAAAACAAACAGTTTGTAATGACTGTACCTTTTTGTAAAACCAATATATCAGAAGATGTTAGTGAGAGAATTAAACAACAAATTCCGAATGTCTTTGATTTGATAGTACGATCTAAATTGAATGAGTTTGTAGACGAATCTATAAGACTGAAATAATTTTGCAGAAAAAATTATCGCTATGCTGGCCGCATTAGTTTTATCTAAATTTCTTTTAAAACTTGATGAACTTTCAAGATGCTTTGTTGAGAATTGCCAACGAATATTTGATTCTGGATAATAAAAACAGGTCTACTCAAAAAAGTATAATGTTCAAGCAGATATTTTTTAAAATCATTTTCAGTTAAATTTTTATCTTTTAATCCTAGCGACTTGTACAATTGTGCTTTTTTTGAAAAAAGAGCTTCGTAACTACCAGAAATCGAATACATTTTTGTCAAATCGCTTTCAGAAATAGGATTTTGTTTAATGTCATGAAAAATCAAATTATTGTCGGGCAGTGCTTTTATAATTTTTCGGCAGGTATCGCAGCTTGCGAGGTAGAAAATTTTATTCATTTTTTTTGATAGTTATTTGTATAGTTTCACTACATTATTGATGGCACTTCGACTGCGCTCAGTGGGACAAATACGCAAGTAAGACCGCGGTTTGAAAACGATAAGTATTGTTGAATTTGTGTCGGATAATTATTTAATTGCCAAAAACGGCTCAACTTCTTTATAAGTTAGCAAAAGTTGTTGAGGGCCTTGTGCATAAGAAGCAATTTCGTATTGATTGTAATAAAGAAGTAAACCGCCATCGGTAAAAAAATAGTTTTCGGGCAATTGAAATTTATCGTCTTTGAACATAAACATGTTGTCATTGAGGCTTTTGCCTTCAGGAATTTTATATTTAATTCTAAATATTTTTTCGGCAAATGTTTTAAAAGTGGTTTCGTCTTTAAACAAGTTTTTGTTTTCAATTTTTTTGCCTGTAACTGCATCTACAAAAATAGATTGAAGCCCGCCGTAGCCGTGTGCACCGCCAGTAAAACTATAAAACGCAATTTCAAAATTGATTAATTTTTCTGATTGATGCTTGATTTTGCCTTTGATTTCGGTAGTCCATCCAAAAGGTTCGCCAGGATTTTCGGCTAGTATTTTGTCATAACGCGTCACAAAATCTAAGAGCAATTCACTATAATCTTTGAAGGCTTTTGGAGCGTCTTCGTTATAAACAATTTTTTGAACACAATTAAAAATATTTTGATTGACACTGTCTGCAGCTTCAGATTTGTTTTCGGCAAGCGGAATAACAGCAGTTGCTTTTGGGCTGCCATATTTGTTCGGAATTTTGGCTTTCTGTTCAAAAAAAATCTCCTTGAATGTTAATTTTTTTTTACAAGAAAACAAGCTTATGAGTAGTAGCAATATAACTAACTTTTTCATTTTAAGAAAATTAAATTTTCACGAAATTACGATTTTATGACCATATTCGAGTTATTCTACAATTTTTTTGAGCGACGTTTTTATGCCTTTAATTAGTGACGAACTAAAACCATTATGTTCCATTTCGTTAAGCCCAACAATTGTGCAACCTTGTGGAGTGGTTACTCGATCGATGAGTTGCTCTGGATGAATTTTTTCGTCAAGTGCCATTGTGGCTGCGCCTTTTGCGGTTTGTGAGGCTATGGCAAGTGCGGTTTGTGCATCAAAGCCAATTTCGATTCCGGCTTGCATGCTTGCGCGAATGTAGCGCAGGGCATATGCCGTTCCGCAGGCGCCGAGTACTGTGGCGGCGTCCATAAGTTTTTCGTCGATGATGGCAACAGTGCCAAGCCGGTCAAAAAGCTGAACAATTGGCTGTGCTAAATCAGTATTTTTTGGTTGAAACGAAATGCAGGTTGCTGATTCGCCAAACCGAATGGCAATGTTTGGCATGATGTGTACCACCGTTTTTTTTGAACCAATTTGCTGCTCAATTTTTTCGATAGAAAGCCCGCTGACTGCAGATGCAATAACTGTTCTGTCTGATAAATGTGGTAGAATTTCGTGCAAAACCGCTTCAACTTGATTGGGTTTTGTGGTCAAAATAACAAGATCTGCTTTATTAATTTCGAAAGTATTATTGCTAGAGACCGATATGTTTTGTTGCTCAAGATGCTGAATTGCAGCAATGTTACGGCGCGTTACTGTGACTGAGTTATCTGTTGTATATTTTGAGATTCCGATCGCTATAGCTACGCCAAGGTTGCCGCCGCCGATGATGTGGATGTTCATTTGTTTATGTATTTTTTAATTTATGTCCAGATTTTTTATGCCCAGGGTGTGGCATTAGGGATGGTAGCGGCATCCTTTTTTTGTTTTTTTGCCTCTCGACGGCTTGTACTTTGGCAAAAAAACAAAAAAAGATATAGCGAACAGCCCGACGGCCTTTTTTTGGCCGGAATGCCCAATAAGATTAAAACCCAATTATCATTTTAGCTATCGAAAAGTATATTAAAATTCCGCAGATATCGTTGCTGGTCGTTATAAAAGGACCTGTTGCTAGGGCTGGGTCTATGCCATATTTTTCTAATAATAGCGGTACAAAAGTTCCGATTAGTGAGGCGATAATTATAACCGATACTAACGAGACGCAGACTGTGATGCCAATTTGAATTGACACGTCTAGCAGGAAGTGGCTGCCTATGAATAGGATGGTCGCCAAAATAAATCCGTTGAGTAGCGTTAGTGAAACTTCTTTAATAAGTCTGTTAAATAGTGAACCGCTTAAGGTATTATTTGCTAAACCTTGTACAATTATTGCAGACGATTGTACGCCAACATTGCCTGCCATGGCGGCAATAAGTGGTGTAAAAAAGAATAGATTGCCGTGGTTGAGCATGGCGGCTTCAAAAAGACCAAGCACTTTAACCGATACAAAACCACCTAAAAGTGCAAGAACAAGCCATGGTAAACGTGCTTTGGTTAGTTCGAGAATACTGTCGTCTGCCTCGACGTCTTTTGAGATACCTGCTGCGAGCTGATAATCTTTGTCGGCTTCGTCTTTGATTACGTCTATAATGTCGTCTATGGTGATTCTGCCCACAAGTCTGCCCATTTCATCTACTACCGGAATTGCTTCTAGGTCATATTTTTGCATGATGCGGGCCACCTCTACGTCTTGCATATCAACTTTGACATAGTTGAGTTTTCTGATATAAATTTCAGAAATTTGTGTTCTGGTTGATGTGGTAAGCAAATCTTTGAGTGATAGTCGGCCTTTTAACCTATTTTCGTCGTCGACTACGTATATTGAATGTACTCTAGAAACGTTTTCGGCCTGATGTCGCATTTCTTTAACACATGTTAAGACGCTCCAGTTTTCGTTAACTTTTACAAGTTCTTTTCCCATGAGTCCGCCAGCAGTATCTTCGTCATAACGAAGCAAATCGACAATGTCTTTGGCATGCTCTACGTCTTGAAGTTCAGAAATTACTTCTTCTATTCTGCCAGCAGATAGTTCTGATATGATGTCGGTAGCATCGTCGGTGTCTAGTTCGTCTAGTTCTTCGGCAATTTCTTTTGGTGTGAGCCTTGATAAAATGTTTTCGCGAAGATCATCTTCAAGTTCTAAGAGAATTTCTGATGTTTTCTCGACGTCAAGTACCCGAAAAATATAGGTTGCATCGTCAAAGTCGAGTTCATCTAGAATTTCGGCAATGTCGGCATGGTGCATGTCTTGCAACAGTGCCTCGAGTTGCGTATCGTTTTTTTCTTGGATGAGTACTTCAAGCTCTTCGACAAATTCTTTTATTACTTTAAATTCCATCTGCTTCTATTTTTTGGGTCAAAGCTATAAATTGTTGCACATCAAGTTGCTCGGGGCGAAGGTCAAAAATTTTGTCTTCGCGCAAAGCATCAGATAAATTCATGGTTTTTAGGCTGTTTCGCATGGTTTTTCGTCGTTGTTGAAAAGCGGTTTTTACCACCGAAAAAAACAATTTTTCTGAACAAGGCAATGAAAAGTTTGCCTTTCGTCGAAGTCTAAGAACGCCAGATTTTACTTTTGGTGGCGGTATAAAAACAGTTTCGTCTACCGTGAAAAGATATTCAGCAACATAAAAAGCCTGAACTAAAACAGATAGAATTCCGTAGGCTTTTGTGCCTTTTTTCTCGCAAATACGCTGGGCCACTTCTTTTTGAAACATGCCTGCAAATTCAGGAATTTGGTTTCGATATTCCAAGGCTCTAAAAACAATTTGGGTCGAAATATTGTAAGGAAAATTGCCGATAATGGCAAACTGTTTGCCTTCAAAAATTTCGTTAATATTATATTTCAAAAAATCTTTGGCAATTATTTTATCTTGTAGTTTCGGATAGTTAGCGTCAAGATATGTTACTGATTCGCTATCAATTTCGACAACATAAACTGTCGTTGGTTTTTCAAGAAGATATTTGGTAAGTACGCCCATGCCCGGACCAATTTCTAGAATATTGTCGTATCCATCAAAATTAAGTGTTTCTGCAATGGCTTTTGCAATAGTTTCGTCTTTTAAAAAATGTTGTCCGAGGTGTTTTTTGGCTTTTACTGCTTCCATTTTTATTGGTTTTATTGCCCACAACGGAACGGTTTTATTTCATTAAACTAGTTTTGCAAAGGTATTTTTTAAATTTTTAGAAATGAAAAGAAACCTGTAAAATAATTATTAATATTCTACTTCAGCATTTTAATAGACGAACCGATAATCCAACCTTTTTTGCCGTCTAGAAGTTCAATTTTTTTCCAGTTATCTATTGTTTCTATCACAAATACTTTTGCGCCTTCGTGCAGCACAAAGCTGTCTGGCGATGCAGATTTTGGTTCGGTTTTGACAGCAATACTTTCTTGAAAAACAATAGCAGGTTGATCTTTATCAAATATGCTTTTGGCAAAATATGCTGCTACCGAAGAAATTATAATCGAAATAAATGAAAAAATCATCAATGTGAAAAAAAGTCGTTTGTATCCTGTTTTATATAGAAAATAAAACAAAACAAAAAACATAAAAAATAAACTTGCAAAACCAACAGCTATCCAAGCCCAGCTATTGTAATGATATCGTGCCGTTGCATCTGACAAAATTTTGCTAAAACCAACTTTTGCAACAATTTTTATGTCGTCAATAGTTCGTTTTTGGGCGAAACGCAAGTTGTTTTGAATTTCGGCATCGTCTGGATTTAAAAGTAAAGCTTTCTCAAAATTATAAATGGCTGGTGCAACTTTATTTAATTTATAGTAACAATTTCCAAGATTGTAATAAAGTTCTGCAGAATGTTTTTTTGACCGAAAAATGTTTTCATACTCGGTTATTGCTTCTTGATATTGTCCTTTTTTATATAACGAGCTGGCTTTGTCAAGCACATTTTGTGAAAAAACAAATTGACTTGTAAACAGAATAAAAAACAGAAATCTTTTCATTTTTGATTTTAAAAATTTTGTTGTACAAAAATGACAAAAAGGATTGAATTTGCGGTGCTTTTGATTATTTTTTAACAAAGTTTTTAAAATGACACATTTTTTAAGCATTTGTTGAAGATGGTTTGTGGTTCGGATGCTTAAGTCAGAATTTATATAAAAGCAAAAAGTTGATAAACCATGTTTTAGGCAATAGCTGTAATTTTGCGTCTGACTTCACTTGTAAAGCGCAACAATTTGTTTAGATTGAGAATCAATATTTTGATATTCATAAATTTTAAAAACAGGCAAGATGTCAACTGTTAAAAAAATAGTTTGCGCCAAGCATTATAAATTTTATCAAAAACAGTTTATAGATTCAGAAAAAAAGGTGTTGTTAATAAATGTTCTTACTACAGACGATGTTTTAAGATTTAATAAATTAAAGCCAATGTAAACGATTTTTAGTTTGTTGACAGCTTTATCGTCCGTAGGTTGGACGACCGTTATAACTCGTCGGAGTCACTTTTGGCAACGTAGCAAAAACGCGTTTTGTTTCTTGAATCAACTCTATATAAACTGCGTCAATATTTTGCGTTATGAAATCGCCATTTTCTGTAACGTCAAAAACCACGTAATCCAAATCTTGGAACTGGTTTTTTTCAAATTCTCTGGAATTTTATAATTCTCAAAAACAAATTTTTGAAGTTTGGTAATAAAGCAATTTTCTAATTTACGACCAGATTTTTCTGTACAATTTTTAAAAACTGGATATCTCTCTGATCTGTTGGTGCACAAACAACAGCTGAAATTAGAAACAAAGTGATTATTATTTTTTTCATAAAAATTGGCAAATGGCAACACATTTCTAATCGGTTGCCAATGTGTTGTAAAAACAATATTTTTTGTTTGCGAATTGTACTTTTATTTGGTTAATGCAAAATAACTTTATTTTTTGTTTGATTTTAAAAAATTTGCCAGCCAGAAACTTATATTTTTGCAATAATAATAAACTATATATGTATATTTTAAATTTAGAAACTTCTACTAAAAATTGCTCTGTAGCTTTGTCAAAAAATGGCATTGTCATTGCCGAACGAGATCTTGCTGCCGAGGGCTATTCTCACGCCGAGCTTCTACATGTTTATATACAAGAGGTTTTGGCTCAAGCAAAAATTAAAACGTCAGATTTGGTGGCTGTTGCAGTTGGGCAAGGGCCAGGCTCTTACACGGGTTTACGAATTGGTGTTTCTGCAGCCAAAGGATTATGTTTTGCAGCAGACATTCCGCTTATATTTATAAGTTCGTTACAAAATTTAGCATCGCAGATTGAAATTAAAAATGGTTTTGTGATACCCATGATTGATGCACGACGAATGGAAGTTTATAGCACAATTTTTGACGAGAAGCTTAATATATTTCGCAAAACAGAAGCTCAGATTCTTGACCAAAATAGTTTTGAAAATATTGATAATCAAATATATATTGTAGGAGACTGCCAAGAAAAAGTAAAAATAGTTTTGACTGATTCAAAATTTATTTTTCATGAAAACATCAAATATCCAACTGCAACTGCAATGTCAAAAATCAGTCATCAAAAATTTCAAACTAAAGAATTTGAAGATCTAGCATACTGCGAACCACTTTATTTGAAAGATTTTCTGGTATTAGAAAAAATCAAAAAATAAATGACAAATATTCATTACAAAAACACAAAAATTGCTTTTGCCGATATTGGTCATGGCGAAACCATTGTTTTATTACATGGATTTCTAGAAAGCAGCTCAATGTGGCAGTTTTTTTTTGAAGCGTTTGCAGCTTCAAAAAGAATTGTTACTATTGACCTGTTAGGGCACGGACATTCAGATTCATTAGGTTATATGCATTCAATGACCGAAAATGCAAATGCAGTATATGCAGTTTTACAAAATCTTGGTATTCAAAAGTGCAGTGTTATTGGACATTCGATGGGCGGTTATGTCGCGTTGGCATTTGCCGAAGCGCATCCAAAATTTATAGAAAAATTGGTATTGCTTAATTCTACCGCTGCATCAGATTCAGCAGAAAAAAAAATTAATCGTGATCGTGCAATATCGGTGGTCAAAAAAGATTTTGAAACATTTGTAAGAATGTCGATTGCAAATTTATTTGCCGAAAAAAATCGCGAAAAACTGCATGATATCATTGAAATCACAAAACAAGATGCACTCAAAACACCATTGCAAGGCATTGTAGCATCTCTAGAGGGAATGAAAATCCGTGAGGATAAAACGATTTTTTTTAGAAACTTAAAAGCAAAAAAACTACTGATTCATGGTCAAAAAGATAGTGTACTTAACGTCGATGAAGCAAAATCACAGACTGAAAATTCTGACATTCAGCTCGTTATTTTGCCCGATGGACACATGAGTCATCTTGAAAATACTATAGAATTAAAAAAAGTTTTTCAAACATTTTTTGAATAATGCTTGAAAAACTTCTAAATTTTTTTATTTATAATTAGAATCTATAGCCAACCAACAAGCCACCACGCGTTATTAAGACTGCATCGGGACCATTATAGTTATACATTTCGTCGCGTCTTGCAGTAAGATTTCGGCCAAGACCAAAACCAATTTCAAAAACAATATTGTTTGATGTTATAAATTTACCTCCAAGACCAACGCCAAGTCCAGCATTTACCTTAGATTCAAGTGTGCCGAAACCATTGTTATTATAATACGTTAGGTTTCGCGAATTTATACTTCCAAAACCTTCAACAAAAAACCCTGCTGCTGGTTTTTTGCCAAAAAAATATCTATAATAAGGTTCTATAGAAAAATTATAGTCAATTGTAGATTTGTCGATGCTACCACCAATAGTAATACCTGCACTACTCTCATCAGTCAAAATTCTTTCATACGACATTTCAACACCACCAACAAGTAGCAGTGTTGTGTTTAGTTTTATTTCATTTTTGCCTAAATTTTTGTTTGTTTTATAAATTTTTTTTGGCGCTTCTTGCTCTGTTTTAGCAGGTTGATCTTGCGCAAAAGTTATCATCGAAAATGATAATAAAACGAGAACTAATAAATTTTTCATAATTGTCTGAGGGTTTTTTTGTTCAAATATCGATTTTTTACAAATATAACTTTGCCAATTAACACAATAATAACACTATTACTTTACGCTAATATTGTATAGTTTTGCAACATATTTGCCAATAACGTCAAATTCTAAATTTACTTTTGTACCCACGTTAAAGTTTTTGAAATTTGTATGTTCGTAAGTATAAGGTATAATCGCCACCGAAAAAGTGTTTGGGCCAGAATCTACAATGGTCAAGCTTACGCCATTTACGGTTATCGATCCTTTTTCAATAGTAATATTGTGCAAAGCGGCATCATATTCAAAACCATACCGCCAGCTTCCGTTTTCGTTTGCAACACTTGTGCAAACAGCCGTTTGGTCAACATGGCCCTGCACAATGTGCCCATCAAGCCTGTCGCCAAGTTTCATGGCACGTTCAAGATTTACCAAATCGCCAATTTGCCAACCGCCCAAATTGGTTTTGTCAATAGTTTCTTTAATGGCAGTTACCTGATATTCATTTTCTGAAAGGGCAACAATCGTCAGGCAGACGCCATTGTGCGCAACACTTTGGTCAATTTTTAATTCTGGCGTAATATTTGAATTGATAGTCAAATGCACATTTGTTTCTTGTTTTTGAATGGCAGAAATTGTGCCGAGCGATTCTATAATTCCTGTAAACATTTGTGGTTTTATTTTAGTAGATTTGCACAAAAATAAGCATAAATCAAACAATATTTATTGCTAAATTAGAAATTATTTGGTCAATAAAATATTCTTTCAGTTGCTTAACTTATTCTAAAAATGAAAAATTCAGAAAACATAATCGTCGGAATTTCTATCGGCGACCTCAACGGAATTGGCTCTGAAGTCGTGCTAAAAACTTTTGACGACAACAGAATGCTCGAACTTTGTACACCTGTTATTTTTGCTAATGTAAAAATGATGTCTGCCGTCAAAAAAAGTTTTGATTGTGGTGCCATGCTTCATGGCATTGACCGTCTTGACCAAATTGTGCTTGGCAAAATTAATGTTTTGAACGTTTGGCGAGATGTTGTCGAAATAAATTATGGCAAAAGCGATGCTACTGCCGGCGAATTTGCAATCAAGTCTTTTGTGGCGGCAACGACCGCGCTCAAAGAAAATCAAATTGACGTTTTGGTCACGGCCCCAATCAACAAATACAATATTCAATCAGACGATTTCAAATTTCCGGGTCACACCGACTATTTAAATCAGGAGCTTGAGGGTAATGCGCTTATGCTAATGGTAAATGGCAATTTGCGAGTAGGACTTTTGACTGACCATGTGCCAGTTTCTGAAGTTTCTAAACATTTGACGGCCGAGTTGATGACTAAAAAAATCGAAACCGTACGACAGTCTTTAATTCAAGACTTTAGTATAAACAAACCCCGAATTGCAGTTCTTGGTCTCAATCCTCATGCAGGCGATGGCGGCGTCATTGGCTCAGAAGACGACGAAATTATAAAACCAGTTATCAAAAAAATGTTTGAAAAAGGCACTTTGGTTTTTGGTCCATATCCGGCCGATGGTTTTTTTGGTAGCAATCAATACGAAAAGTTTGATGCCGTCATTGCCACATACCACGACCAGGGTTTAATTCCGTTCAAAACATTATCTTTTGGCAACGGCGTGAACTATACTGCGGGTTTAGATAAAATTCGCACTTCGCCAGACCACGGGACCGCCTATGACATTGCTGGCAAAGGTGATGCCGATTTTAACTCGTTTAAAGAAGCGGTGTACTTGGCAATCGATATTTATCATTCTCGAAATGTGTACCATGAAATATCTGCCGACCCAATGAAAATAAGCAAAAAAGAAGCGTCGTCTCGCCGACGTGAGTAAATTTGAGATTTTAATTTTAGTATAAATGTTGGTCAACTCTAAAAAAAATTGCTAGTTCTTCAAACTTTATATTGTTTGAAAAACCAGCGTTTTTTTATTGTTTTATTTTAAATTTATTCCAAATCAAACCTTATCCCCTGTGCCAATGGCAAACTAGTAGTATAATTTATAGTATTTGTTTGTCTGCGCATATATATTTTCCAAGCATCAGACCCACTCTCGCGACCACCGCCAGTTTCTTTTTCGCCACCAAAAGCACCGCCAATTTCGGCACCGCTTGTCCCGATATTCACGTTTGCAATACCACAATCACTTCCTGCAACAGACAAAAAATGTTCTGCCTCACGCAAATTGTTAGTCATAATGGCAGACGACAGACCTTGTGCCACACCATTTTGAATGTCAAGCGCATTATCTACCGTTCCAGCATATTTTAGTAAATACAAAACAGGCGCAAAAGTTTCGTGCTGCACAATCTCAAAACTATTATCGGCTTCGGCAATTGCTGGTTTTACATAACAGCCGCTTTCAAAACCTTCGCCAGAAAGTACGCCACCTTCCACCAGAATTTTTCCGCCTTCGGCAACCACTTTTATGAGTGCGGCGTTATACATATCCACGGCGTGAGTGTCAATTAGTGGTCCAACATGATTTTTTTCGTCAAGCGGATTTCCAATTTTTAATTGATTGTATGCAGATACTACAGCATCTTTTACTATATCATAAACACTTTCGTGAATAATAAGTCGTCGCGTAGACGTGCATCGTTGACCAGCCGTACCCACCGCACCAAACACAGCGCCTATGACCGTCATTTTTATATCGGCATCTGGCGTTACTATTATGGCGTTGTTGCCACCAAGTTCTAACAACGATTTTCCGAGTCTGCCCGCAACTGCTTGCGCCACAATCTTGCCCATTCTGGTTGATCCTGTAGCCGAAACAAGCGGAATCCGTTTGTCGGCAGTCATCAATTCGCCAATTTTGTAATCGCCATTTATCAAGCACGAAATGCCTTCGGGCAAGTTATTTTCTTTCAAAACTTCGGCAATAATATTCTGGCAAGCAATGCCACAAAGCGGCGTTTTCTCAGATGGTTTCCAAACACAAACATCACCACAAATCCATGCCAAAGCCGTGTTCCAAGCCCAAACAGCCACCGGAAAATTAAATGCAGAAATAATGCCCACAACACCCATCGGGTGATATTGTTCATACATTCTGTGCCCTGGTCTTTCAGAGTGCATTGTCAAGCCGTGCAATTGTCGCGAAAGTCCGACTGCAAAATCGCAAATATCTATCATTTCTTGCACTTCGCCGTAGCCTTCTTGCAGTGATTTTCCCATTTCGTATGAAACAAGTTTGCCCAACGCCTCTTTATGTTTACGAAGTTTATCGCCAAACTGACGCACAATTTCGCCTCGTTGCGGTGCAGGCATCAACCGAAAGGTTTTGAAAGCAGAAGTTGCCGCTAGCATCACTTTTTCATAATCATCGGCAGTTGAGGTTTTAACAATTCCTATCAATTTTCCGTCAACAGGCGAGTAACTTTCAAGGTTTTCGCCATTCGCAAAATGATTATTTCCAGTCGAAGTTCCCAAATTTATAGCCTGAATTCCTAGTTGTTTCAACGCTTCGATCATTCCAAATTCTTGCGCAATTGATGCCATTTTGTTATAAATTTTAAAATTTTGAACAAAAATAGTTGTTTTTTTAATAAATCATCAAAATCAAAGTCTATAATTTAAAATTACAATCTTTTTATTTGGGCGTTACCCGTTTCAAGAAACCGTTTTGCTCTCGCAAACGGTTTCTTGAAACGCGTCGGGCATTCCGCTCCCGCTTTTTGGGCAAAGGCAAAAAAAGCCTTTGCCCAAAAGAGCTCCGCTACAGTCCCTAACGCAATCCTTACAACAATAGTTTCAATTCAAAAAAAATGTATTTTTGTAAAAACTTCTTTCTAAAATGTCAAAAATAAAAACTTCTTTCTTCTGCCAAAGCTGTGGCACACAATACTATAAATGGCAGGGCCAATGCAATGCCTGCAAAGAATGGAACACCATTGTAGAAGAAGTCATTCAAAAAGAAGAAAAAACCACCTGGAAACCCACCACATCCGAAGTCAAAAAAGCTGCGAAACCACTCCGCATCTCCGAGATTGACTCAACGCAAGAAATTCGCATGAACGCAGGCGATGGCGAATTAAGTCGGGTTTTGGGCGGAGGCATTGTGCCCGGCTCAATGATACTTTTAGGTGGCGAACCTGGCATTGGCAAAAGCACCTTGCTACTTCAAATTTCTTTAAAACTACCATACAAAACCCTATATGTTTCTGGCGAAGAAAGCCAAAAACAAATCAAAATGCGTGCAGAGCGCATTACCAAAAACGCCAATAATTGTTTCATTTTGACCGAAACCAAAACCCAAAACATTTTTAAACAAATTCAAGAAATACAGCCCGAAATCGTAATTATCGATTCTATTCAAACCCTTCATACGGATTATATCGATTCATCGCCAGGCAGCATTTCGCAAATCCGAGAATGCACCGCCGAACTCATCAAATTTGCAAAAGAAACCAATGTTCCTGTAATTCTGATCGGGCACATTACCAAAGACGGCAGTATAGCAGGACCAAAAATCTTGGAGCACATGGTCGATACCGTTTTGCAATTCGAGGGCGACAGAAATCATGTGTACAGAATTTTGCGTTCGCTCAAAAATCGTTTTGGATCGACGGCCGAACTCGGAATTTATGAAATGCTTGGCACGGGCTTGCGCGAAGTTTCAAATCCGTCAGAAATTTTAATCTCGCACAAAAACGAAGAACTTTCCGGCACCGCCATCGCATCTACGCTCGAAGGTATGCGACCACTCATGCTCGAAGTACAAGCCTTGGTTTCAACAGCCGTCTATGGCACGCCACAACGAAGCACCACGGGATACAATGCCAAAAGGCTCAACATGATTTTGGCAGTTTTAGAAAAAAGAGCAGGTTTTAGACTCGGTGCCAAAGACGTTTTTTTGAACATCACGGGTGGCATATCTGTAGACGATCCCGCTATAGATTTGGCCGTTGTAGCCGCAATTTTGTCGTCAAACGAAGACATTGCAGTATCTAAAGATTTTTGCTTTGCGGGCGAAGTTGGTTTATCGGGCGAAATCAGGCCCGTAAGCCGCGTTGACCAACGGATTCAAGAAGCCGAAAAGCTGGGTTTTGGCAGTATTTTTGTATCAAAATATAACAAAATTTCGCTCAAAACCACCGTAATAAAAATCAGATTGGTTGCCAAAATCGAAGATATTGCAAGTGAGTTGTTTGGGTAAAATGTGTAACTTTGTAATAAAATATAAAATCATGGATATTCAAATCGAAAAAATGGAGCTTATAGAAATGATTGTAAAAACAAAAAAAAATCTATAATCAAGAAATTAAAACTAGTTTTTGAAAACGAACCAATTTTAAATTTAACTGGCGAAACATACAAAATGCTTGACGAACGTCGAGAGAAACACCTTTCTGGAGAATCACTTTCTTTTGCATGGAATGAAGTTAAAGCAAATCTTAAAAAAAATGTTTTATAGTGTATAATCTCGTTATAAAACAAGAAGCGCAACAAGAAATTATTGAAGCCTATCAATATTACGAATCAAAATTGGTTGGTCTTGGTGACAAGTTTAAAAACCAACTTGACGAGTATTTTATCTTGATAACAGAAAACCCTTTTCTTTTTGAAATGAAAATGAAAACCATGTAGAGAGGCATTTATCAAAAATTTTCCCTTTATTATTGCCTCCGAAATCATCGAAAACGACTTAATAGTTTACGCAGTTTTTAATACAAGTCGAAATCCTACTCAAAAACCGTAAAATAATTCTTGAATTCGTGGCATCCTTAAAAAATCATTTACCTTTGCAAATCTAAATCGCAACAACTGTTTATAGCATGCAACTGTACAACACTTTAAGCGCAGACGAACGAAAAACCTTGATAGACCAGTCTGGCAAACAGCGTCTTACACTTTCGTTCTATGCCTATTCTAAAATCGAAAACCCAACCCAATTTCGTAACGAACTTTTTTTGGCGTGGCAACCGCTCGACGTTCTTGGAAGAATTTATGTCGCTCACGAAGGCATTAACGCTCAACTTTCGCTTCCTGCCGACCAGTTTTATAATTTCAAAAACAGCATCGAAACTTATCAGTTCATGCAAGATATTCGATTGAATGTTGCTGTTGAGCACGACGATTTTTCGTTTCTGAAACTAACCATTAAAGTACGAGACAAAATTGTTGCCGATGGTTTGAACGACGATACTTTCGATTCTGGAAATATCGGTATTCACCTCAAAGCCAATGAATTCAATAAAATGCTCGACGATCCCGACACGATTGTTGTAGATATGCGAAATCATTATGAGTCAGAAATTGGCCATTTCGCACAAGCCATTCGCCCCGACGTCGACACATTTCGCGAAAGCCTCCCAATAATAGAAAACCAACTTGCCAACCACAAAACAGACAAAAAACTACTCATGTACTGCACCGGAGGCATCAGATGCGAAAAGGCAAGTGCCTACTTCAAGCATCGCGGTTTCGAGAACGTCTACCAGCTCGAAGGCGGAATTATTGAGTATACCCGGCAAGTAAAAGCCGAGGGACTGGAAAGCAAATTCATAGGTAAAAATTTTGTTTTTGACCAGCGGCTTGGCGAACGAATTACAGAAGATATTGTTTCAAAATGCCATCAATGCGGCACGCCCTGCGACAATCACACCAACTGCGTGAACGACGGTTGCCATTTGCTTTTCATTCAATGCGATTCTTGCAAAGCCAAAACCGACAATTGCTGTTCGCACGAGTGCCAAACCACAATACAATTGCCACTCGATAAGCAAGTTAAATTGAGAAGTGGTATCATGAACGGCAACAAAATTTTCAAAAAAGGAAAATCAGAAATACCACTTTTTAAAAACGAACCGGGCGCAATTTCTAATATTTTTTCCCTTTCGGGAAATGACAAGAAGCCGCAACCAACCGAGCTGTTGATAGGTCGTGCCACACATTTTTATACCAAAGCAAGCATCGGGCAATT
This sequence comes from Bacteroidota bacterium, assembly GCA_039804445.1. Taxonomy (GTDB): domain Bacteria; phylum Bacteroidota; class Bacteroidia; order Flavobacteriales; family Flavobacteriaceae; genus Flavobacterium. The sequence continues at coordinate 22,331 of JBDLWE010000017.1, forward strand.
TGAAATCACGAATGGTGAATTAAAAATTGGCGACTTTATAATCATAAAAGGCAAAACCACGGGACAACAAGAATTGATTTTAAAATCGATGATAATTTTTGAAAAAAATGCAAATAATGCGGCAAGTGGAGATGTTGTGACCATCGAACTTCCTTTTAAAATTAGACTTTCGGATAAATTGTTTAAAAAAATTTAAGCCGAAATTTTGCTAGTTCCAAATCATTAAAATAGCGTCAAATAATTTGCAAAAATTTGTGTAATTTGTGGTTTAGTTTTTAAAAAACAAAACAATAAATTATAGTCATTTAGCAACTCATACAAAAAAGCAATGCATAAAAATAAAAATTACTATATTTACCAATTAATCATTTTTTATAAATTTTAAGTTGCGATTTGCAACATCCACAATATATTATGGCTTGTCAAAGTTGTTCAACCTCGGACGGAAGCGCCCCAAAAGGTTGCAAAAATAACGGAACCTGCGGCACAGATAGCTGCAACAAACTCACGGTTTTCGATTGGTTGTCAAACATGAATCTTGGCAGCGGTGAAGCGCCTTTTGACTGCGTCGAGGTTCGTTTTAAAAACGGGCGCAAAGAGTTTTATCGAAATACCGAAAACCTCACGCTCTCTATAGGCGATATTGTCGCAACCGAAGCATCGTCAGGACATGACATCGGTATTGTAACCTTGACGGGCAACTTGGTTCGCATTCAAATGAAAAAGAAAAATGCGAGTCCAACCAGCAAAGAAATTTTTAAGGTTTATAGAAAAGCATCCCAACGCGATATCGACATTTGGTCTGTCGCACGAGACAAAGAAGAGCTGATGAAGGTTCGAGCTCGAGAACTAGCGATTGGTCACAAACTAGAAATGAAAATATCTGATATCGAATTTCAAGGCGATGGCTCTAAAGCTACTTTTTATTACACAGCCGAAGACCGCATTGATTTCAGGTTGTTGATAAAAGATTTTGCAAAAGAATTTAGTGCAAGAATCGAAATGAAGCAAGTCGGTTTCAGGCAAGAAGCCTCGCGATTGGGCGGAATTGGTTCATGCGGACGCGAGCTTTGTTGCTCAACATGGCTCACCGATTTTAGAAGCGTAAACACATCGGCGGCCCGCTATCAGCAACTATCGCTAAATCCACAGAAGCTAGCTGGTCAGTGCGGAAAACTAAAATGCTGTTTAAATTTTGAGTTAGATACCTATCTAGATGCTCTAAAAACTTTTCCAGAATTCGATACTAAACTTCAAACCGAGAATGGGGACGCAGTTTGCCAAAAACAGGATATTTTTAAAGGCCTTATGTGGTTTGCCTATACCAATAATTTCTCGAATTGGCATGTTTTGAAAATAGAACAAGTACTCGAGATTATTGCTGAGAATAAATTGAACAAGAAAGTGTCGTCGTTAGAAGATTTTGCCGAAGAAGTAATTGCAGAACCGAAAAAAGATTTTAATAACGCTATGGGTCAAGAATCTCTTACAAGATTTGACCAGCCAAAACGCAGAAGCAAAAACAACAAAAAAGGCAATCGCGAAAATGCAATTGTACCAAATAACAAAGCAGTTATACCAAGACCATCTGGACAAAAACCACAAATTCAATCTAAAACGCAACAATCAATCACTTCTGAACTGATAGACATTGATGCCCCAACCGATTTAAAAGACACAAACCACCCTCGACCAAAAAGCAAAAACAACAGAAACAAAAACCGAAAGCCAAATCCAAACCAGAACCGGCAGGCAAGTCCAGATGCATCTGCGCAAAGCGAAGTAAAAAAAGAAAGAATTCTGATTGTTCCAAATGCCAATAAAGATGAAAGTAATTCTTAAATTATACTGTTTTTTTGCCATAATTTTAATGATTTCTTGTGATGACGCAAGAGTTTTTGACGAGTACAAAACCTTTGACAATGGTTGGTGTAAAGACAGCATTGTTACTTTCGATTTTAAACCAAACAGTTTAAATCAAAAGCAGAATTTGTACATCAATCTTCGAATAAATGACGATTATAAGTATGACAATATTTTTTTGATTGTTTCTTTAGAACATCCAAACGGATTTACGAAAGTTGATACCTTGCAATACAAAATGGCAAATCCAGACGGGACACTGCTTGGTCAGGGTATTACGGATGTCAAAGAAAGTAAACTATTTTTTAAAGAAAATTTTAAGTTTCAGAAAGTAGGTTCTTATAAAATCAAGATTCAACAGGCAGTTCGTAAAACAGGAAAAATTGTTGGCGATCAAAAACTTGATGGCATTACGGCAGTTGGACTAAGAATAGAAAAATCACTATAAAACATTCATTATAAATTAGAAAGCACGTAATAAATATTATTTTAGTTTATTCTAAATATAAAATTATTTATCCCTAAATATGAAAATCAAACCTACATCTCAAACTACCGTTGTTAGAGACATCGTATACTATCAAAAAAAATTCTGGAAAACATTTTTTTACACACTTGGCGGCGTATTCTTGTTTTTCTTGTTTGCCTCATGGGGCCTTTTTGGTTCGATGCCATCTTTTGAAGAACTTGAAAACCCAAATTCAAATTTAGCAACAGAAGTGATATCTTCTGATGGTGTTGTTATTGGTAAATTTTATAATGAAAACAGAACTTCAATCAAATATGCCGATTTACCACAGCATCTCGTAAAAGCACTTATCGCAACAGAAGACGAACGGTTTTATGAACATTCAGGAATTGATGGTCGCAGAACATTGGGGGCAGCTCTTAAACTTGGATCAGATGGCGGCGCAAGTACACTCACACAACAGCTTGCGAAGTTACTTTTTCATGGCGAAGGTTCTAAATTTTTACTATTTAGAGTTGTTCAAAAAGTAAAAGAGTGGATAATTGCAATCAAACTTGAACGGCAATATACCAAAAACGAAATCATTGCAATGTACTTTAACAAAGCAGATTTTGTAAACACAGCAGTTGGTATCCGGTCGGCTGCAAATGTTTATTTTGGAAAAGAACCGCGAGAATTGACTGTTGGCCAAGGCGCAATGTTAGTTGGAATGCTTAAAAATCCATCGTTATTCAACCCTATCAAACGTCCAGAAAAAGTTGAAAAACGCCGAAATGTAGTTTTAGGACAGATGGTGAGAAACAATATTATTGCTGAATCGCAAAAAAATAAATTAGAAAATGAACCACTCAACATTACCTTCAAACCCGAAAGTCACCTCGACGGAATAGGAACTTATTTTAGAGAATATCTGCGCGATTACATGAAACAATGGGTCGAAGACAACAAAAAACCCGATGGTTCTGACTATGATATATATGCCGATGGTCTCAAAATCTATACAACCATAGATTCTAGAATGCAGCTTTATGCTGAAGAGGCAGTCTCTGACCATTTGAAAAATCTGCAAGATGAATTGACAGCAGAGCAAAAAACCAACAAAAACGCACCATTTGTAAACATTACTGAAGGCGAAACAGAAAAATTGATGATGCGTGCCCGTAAAAATTCGGAACGGTGGCGCATTCTAAAAGAAGCAGACAAATCAGACGAAGAAATTCTGGCGTCATTTAAAGTAAAAACAAAAATGTCTGTTTTTACTTGGAAAGGCGATCGCGACACCATCATGACTCCCAACGATTCTATCAGATATTACAAAAGTTTCTTGCAATCAGGAATGATGTCGATGGAACCCGCAACTGGTCAAGTAAAAGCTTGGGTTGGTGGCATAAACTATAAGCATTTTCAATATGACCACGTTGGGCAAGGTGCGCGACAAGTAGGCTCGACTTTCAAGCCATTTGTATATGCAACTGCATTTCAAGACTTGGGAATGTCTCCATGTGATTCAATTATAGATTCTAACTTTTCAATTCCCAAAGGAAAACATAATGTTACTGAAACTTGGACGCCTAACAACTCCAATGGGCGATATATGGGTTTGGTAACTCTAAAATATGCATTGGCAAACTCTATAAACACCGTTTCGGCAAAATTAATTGACAGAACAGGTCCTGATGCAGTTATTGCTATGACCAAGAAATTGGGAGTTACTTCAGAAATTCCTGCTCAACCATCTATTGCACTGGGTGCCGTAGAAATTACGGTGCAAGACATGGTTGCGGCCTACAGCACGTTTGCTAATAAAGGAATTTATATCAAGCCAATATTGATTCAAAGAATCGAAGACAAAAACGGTAATAAACTTTTTGAAGACATGCCCGTCTCGAAAGATGTATTAGACCCCGAGATTGCATATGCTGTTATAAAATTGATGCAAGGCGTTACAGAATCTGGCTCAGGATCGCGTTTGAGAACCGATGGTGGTGGTGCAGGTTTCAATCGAGTAACTGGTTATCCGTATTCTTTTAGAAACCCAATTGCTGGTAAGACAGGAACAACCCAAAACCAGTCTGATGGTTGGTTTATGGGCATGGTGCCAAGCCTTGTAACGGGCGTTTGGGTTGGTAACGAAGACCGTTCGGCACATTTCAAAAGAACACTTTATGGTCAAGGCGCTACTGCAGCACTGCCAATTTGGGGCATTTTTATGAAAAAATGTTATGGCGACAAAGCATTAAATATATCAACCGAAGAATTTGAACGACCTAAAAATTTAAAAATACGAGTAGATTGCTACCGTACTGCAATCGTGCGAGATACAATAGAAGCGGAGCAAAGCACAGACGAGTTTGTGGAGTAGACACAAAAATTGTTACCAGTGCTGTCCTACAGAGAAATTTATAGTGAGCGCAGTCGAGCTGCAGTCGAAGTGTGCCTCATGACTTTTTTTTCGATTAAATAAATAATGTTAGCAACCTTTCGCTCACCAAAATGATCCCAAGTTTTGTTGTCACTCGGATAGTTTACAATTCCGTTTGGCAATTTAGCAGCAACAAACAGTGCAGTAGAGCCGCCACCATCGAGGTTTATGGCATGTTTAACATGCAGCCATTTCAAGATTTTTTGAACTTCAAATAGACTCATTCCTGAGGCATTGCTATGCCGACCGTCGACAGTAATCATCAATACGTGGTTTGCTTTTGTGATTGCCAAAACCGATCGAGGATGACGATTTTTGTTAAATGGTGACTCGTCAATAAATTCTAAATTGTTGTTGAATATTAAATGCGGACCTGATACCATAATGTTTTTTATATCAATATTACGTTCCCAATTATCAAAATGGTTATATTTTACAATTGATATTTCGCCCTGATTTATCGAAATGGCAGCTTTTTGATGAAAATTTCTGAATTCGTTTGTCAATTGATTTTGGTTGATAACCAATCCGTTTATCTTTAAAAAATCTACAGCACCGCCGTTTTTTGTGTCAAAAAAATTGCCATTTATTGCGGCAATTGCATTGTTTTCTATTGCAAAATTTGAAGTGGTTTTTAAAATTTTTTTGTTAAATGCAATTTGAAACTTAAATAAATTTGCCTTTGTGACCTCGATTATACTGATATTTTGGTTCGATGCAAATAGGTTTTTATCTTTGAAAACCATCGTTTTTAAAAGAACTCCTTTTTGAATTTGGGTTTGACATACTTTTATGTTTTTGAACGAAATACTATCGCTTTGTGCAAACAGTAATTGAGCCCAAAAAAATATCGTGATTAGAATTGTAATTTTTTTCATTCGCATTATAAAATGTTAAGTGAATCAAGAATAAGGTTTTTCGTGAATAGTTCATTATTTTGAAAAATTTATTAGCCTTAGCCCAAACAGCAGCGAAAAGCCCACAGCAGCAAAAAAACTAAAATTCCCGACAAAAAAGAACGACCAACGCGAGTTCCTTTTTTGGCAGGAATTTGTTTTTTTGTGCGAGGACTTGTAGCGAATGGTTGGAAGTTGCTTCTAAAAAATTTAACCCTATCCTTGCATCCCTCCACCATCTTCGTCTTGGCGAATTGGTTTTTCGCGGTCGGTTTTCTTTTTGTTAAACCTGTAGGTAAAAGATGCTGTAAACTGACGAACGGCACGTTGAAATTCTGTATAAGAATCTACGCGAGGCAATTCGGTTGTAAACATTCGTTTGCGTGAATTGAATACGTCTGATACGTTGAGTGCCAAAGTGCCTTTGTCTTTGAAAACGTCTTTTGAAAAGCCTAGGTTCAAGCCGTAAACACCTAAAACGCGACCTTGCGGCGTTATTTGTGGCGCATTGTATGTAAAATTTGTTTGCCAATCGATTTTGTACGGCAATGTGATTTTTGACGTAAGGCGTGTGAACCATGCAGATGCATCGTTATCGAAATTCTGAGTTATTGTTTGGTTATTAAAATTGATATAAGTCAAATCGCCACGGGTTTGAATCTTGAAAAAGTTAAAATTCGAGTTAAGTCTCCACCATTTTGTTGGTGAATAATTAAGTGTAAATTCAAAACCTGTTCTAAATTCTGTCGCTAAATTCACAGGACCTATGATAAGTACGGGAGTTTGAACGCCATTGATGTTTGCAAAAAGTCCAGATTCGCGACGCGCAAACTGAAAAACGTTTGTCGTGCGGTTGGTATAGAGTGATGTGCTTAGGGTTAGTTTTGTCCATTTTCTAAGATATCCAAAATCTACCGCGTCTGTAAGTGCAGGATCGAGGTTAGGGTCGCCTTGAAAAACGTTGATGTTACTAGTGTAGCCCGAAAACGGATTCAGTAATCGTCCGCGTGGTCGAGTAATTCTGCGACTATAGCTTGCAGAAACGCTTGCTTGGTTTGGCAGTTCGTATGTAAAAAACAGGCTCGGAAAAAAGTTGTTATACCTTTTTTTGTTAAAACTATTGGTGGTCAAAAGGTTTACGTCTATGTTCGAATTTTCCCACCGAAGCCCAAATAAAACCGAAAGTTTATTAAATTTTGAGCCCAATTGTGAGTATAAAGCGTTCACCTTTTCAAGATATTGTACGTTGTTTGTGAAATTTTGATTTGGGACGTAACCGCCATTGTTATTTATTGTTCCTACGCCAAAGTCTGTGGTCAATTCTGTAAACTCACCTTTATAACCCACTTCGAATTGACTGTCTTTGTTAAAAGGCAGCACGTAATCGGTTTGGATTATATTTCTACTTTGTTTTTGAAGGCTACTTGTTCGCTCGTTAACTAGGTCGGTTATATTTGTTAAATCGTCTTCGTTGTTTAGAGAAAACGATGCGTCGATTGAAAATGTGTGACCATCACGTTTAAATTTGTGTAGAAAATTTGAAGTGTATTCAGCATTAAACTCGTCATTACGTTGATCATTAAATCGAATGTTTGAGCGCAAAAAAACATTGTTTGTATCAAAATTATTAAATATGACCGTTTCAGGATTTCGGCCATTGTTGTCTCTGTAGGATATTGCGTTGGTCCAAGTTGTATTCTTGCCAAAAAAGTAGTCCATACCAAAATTTAGATTTAAGCCCTCGCGCTCTCTTACGTTTGTACGCTGCTCAACAATAAAATTTCTTGTGGTTCCGTCAGGGTTTTTAAACCGGGCATCATTTAGACCGTTGCCAGGATTATCACGATAGTTGTAGCCAATATTCGAAAACAAATTAAAATCTGTAGATTTAAAATTGACTGCTGTGACTAAACCATAGGCATTTGGGTACCCGCCCGATAATATAAAACTGCCATTTAGGCCTTGATTTTTTCCTTTTTTGAGAATAATATTTAAAAGACCACCACCACCTTCAGAATCATATCTTGCCGAGGGATTGGTAACCACCTCGACTTTATCAATTGCATCTGCGGGTATTTGACGCAATGCTTCGGTAACATTTATGGCATTTGTAGGTTTTCCGTCGATTAAAATTCTGACATTGTCGTTGCCACGAAGGCTTATGGCGCCATCTTGGTCTACTTGAACCGACGGAATATTGTCAAGCACGTCGCTAACTGTTCCGCCTTTTACGAGCAAATCTTTTCCGACATTGTATACTTTTTTGTCAAGTTTAATATCAACTGCTGTTTTTTCGACTCGAATTTCTACTTCTGATAATTGAGTAGCATCTACTTCTAATAAAAGATCACCAAGGCTGGTGTTTTCAGTAATTTGTTTCTGCTTTATTTCAAATGGTTTATAAGAAATATAATCAATTTTTATATTATATATTCCAACGCTAATTTCAAAATTAAAGTCACCTTTTTCGTTAGTCAAGCCACCATTTATGTCGCTCGGTTTAAGTACATTCGAAAGTGTAATTGTTGCATAATCTAATGGTTTTTTATTGTTTTTATCAATTATTCTACCCGAAATTTGAACTTTTTTGGTATCAGGACGATTTTGTGCATTACAAAATAAAGTGAAAAGTAAACAAAAAGCCGAAATAATCGTTTTCATGGAAATGTTTAGTAAAATTTGTAGATACAAAGGTATGTTTTCAATAATGGAGCATTCACAAAGGAATGTTAAACTATAAATTGAATGAGTCTAAATAATTATTTATAAAACTTGACTAGTAACAACCAACTATTAATGTTTAGTTGTCAAGTTTACAATCAGTTAAAATTAAATTATTTAGGTTTTTGTACAAATTTTATAGTGTTTTGTATGACCATCTTGCCGGTAATTCGCGAGCAAGTTGTTCTGATAATTTTATAGCTTGCGGCAAACGCAGGTTTTTTAAAGGCGACGAATTGCAAAAAAGAATTTTTATGACCGCTTGTTCGCTAGGGCGAAATCGTTGTGATTTTACAATTGCTAATCAATTTTGTTTTCACTTTTACAAAAAATAATGCGCATATTCAATAAAATTTGATTTACTACCTTTTAAAAACAAGTTTGTTAATCAATTTTTTTTCATTTTTATAAATAAATGCTAGAAAAATCAATATTATTAAAGTTTTAAAATAGTAGTTGTCGCGAAGTATGGGTATATAAAAAGATATCGATGATAATAAAATAGTAAATAAAAGATAGCCAAAAATGGTTTTAAAATCATATGGAATCGGGTACTGTTTTTGACCGAGTTTGTACGAAAGAATCATCATGCTGCCGTAAGCCGCAATTGTGGCTACTGCCGAACCGTAGAAACTGTATTTTGGAATTAGTAAATAGTTAAGCAACAGCGTGATGACTGCGCCAAAAATTGAAATATAAGCCCCGACATGGGTCTTGTCTGTCAATTTGTACCAAATGGAAAGATTGGTGTAAATGCCCAGAAAAAAGTTTGCAAGAACAATGACCGGAACAACCTTGATGGCATTCCAATATTCGGGTTTTGGAACAAGAGGCACTTTGAGCAAATCAACAAAAACAATGACGAACAAACATATAAACGATCCAAAAATCACAAAATATTTAGTGATATTAGCATAGGTTTGTGGCGCATTAGCCGACGAGGCATGACTAAAGAAAAATGGCTCAATGCCCAGCGTATATGCCGTGCGAAACAAAACCATGAACATTCCGATTTTGTAACAAGCTGCATAAGCACCAATGTCTGATTTTGGGACATTCATCCAATCGAGCAGAATTTTGTCAAAATGTTCGTTTATGGCAAATGCGATTCCCGAAACTAGAATGGGCAATCCGTAGCGCATCATTTTTTTCCAAAGTGGTTTGTCGAATTGCCAATTGATTTGAAAATAACTAGGCAGTACTAACATAAAAGACGATAAACTTGCCAACAATCCTGCGATAAAAATATAACCAATTTCAAAATTTGGGATATATATTTGGTTCAAAAAATGTGTTGGGTTTTGGTTGACGATTTTTGGTAAAAGCATTAAAAAAAACAAGGTTAGACCAATACTAATCAATACATTAGAAACTTTGAAGATCGCATACTTTAGTGGTTTTTTCTCGGCACGAAGTTTTGAGAATGGTACAATACAAAGCGCATCGAAAAACAAAATAAAAGTCGCGAGTACCACATAGTTCACATTTATTGACGACCAAAGCGACAAAGCGCATCTGCTGTAAAAAGCCAGAATTAAAAACAAAATCGAAGTCGCCAAAATGCTTATTGTAGTTGTAGAAATCACAGTTTTTTTATCGATTTCTGAATTATAAAATCTAAAAAAAGCGGTTTCCATACCATAAGAAAGTACTACATTAAAAAAAATGAGATAAGAAAATATGATCGAAACTTCGCCCATAGCGCTTTTGTCGGGCAAAAATTCGACATAAATTGGGTTGAGCAAAAAACTGATAATGCGGGGCAAGACTGTTGCCAAGCCGTAAATCAGGGTTTGTTTGAAAAGAGATTTGTAGTTGCTCAAAATGTGTTTTTAATTTTTGTTTTGCACTAGAGATAAATCATAAAAAATTAATAGATAGTCCCTTTGGGACAATTCTGAAATCGATAATTTAATTTGCTACCAACAGAAAATCCTTATGGGAAAATTGCAGTTTAACAATATGTACCTGAAACGATAAGTTTTTCTTGCCAGAAAGGCACAAAGGTCGCAAAGTTATGGATACCAAAATATTTTGATTAACGCCTATTTCAACTCATTCAACATTTTAGAAATTTCGTCGAGTTTTGGCGTCAAAATAATTTCGATTCTTCGGTTTTTGGCTTTTCCTTCTGCTGTGTCGTTTGACAATAATGGTGAATATTGGCTACGACCGGCGGCAGTCAAATTTTCTGGATTAATGGTTTTATTTTCGGTAAGAATGTTCACAATTGCGGTCGCACGTTTGGTCGACAGATCCCAGTTGTCGGCTATTGGTCCTGCGGCTTGAAAAGCATCATTGTCTGTGTGGCCTTCTATCAAAACTGCAATTTCGGGATTTGCTGCCAAAACTTTTCCTACTTCTACAACGGCTTTTTTGCCTTCGATGCCCACGGCATAACTGCCCGAGCTAAATAGCAATTTGTTTTCCATAGACACATAAACTTTTCCGTTTTTTTGCTGTACAGTCAGGCCTTTTCCTTCAAAACCGTTAAGTGCTTTTGAGAGGGTTTCTTTCAGGCGTTTCATGGCGGCTTCTTTATCGGTCATCATTTTTTCGAGTTCGGCTACTCGGGCAGATCGCTCGTTAAAGTCGTTCAGTAATTTATTGATGCGGAGTTGCTCTGCTGCTAAGACTTTTTCTTTGGCGTCGAGTTTGGCGAGCAAATCACGATTTTTTGCCAAATTTGCTTGTAGTGATTCATCTGAATTTTTTTCTAAAGCAGCATACGATTCTTTCAGTGCTTGTAGGTTTTTTTCGGCTGCTACGAGATCGGATTTTGTTTTTTCGAGTTCATTCTTAGTTTTGTCTAAATTTTTTTGTAGGCTTGACTTATCAGATTCTAGTCCTGTTTTTGTGGTGTTTAATAACGCGTTATCGTCTTGCAGTTGTCGGTTTTCTTTTTTGAGATCTGCAAATTTGGTTTCGAGATCATTAAAGATTTTTTTGGAAACGCATGAGCTTGTGAGCAAGGAAATTGCTAGAAATGTGACGATGATTTTTGTTTTCATTTTTAATTGATTTTGTTTTTGAAAGTTATGCCCATAGCCCTGATCGTAGTGGAAATCCTTTTGTTTGAATGCCTATTTTTTTCTTGGCAAAAAAGAACGACCAACGAAAGTTCCTTTTTTGGTATAGAAAAAAAGGTATTCAAACAAAAGATTGAAGCGCAGAGCAGGATTGGCTTCTAATTATAGTTCAATCATAACGGGGCAATGGTCAGAATGTTTTGCGTCGGGCAGAATTGCGGCTCGTTTTAGTTGGTTTTCTAATGGTTTTGTGACCAGCAAGTAGTCTATTCGCCAGCCTTTGTTGTTGCCGCGAGCTCCTGCGCGATAGCTCCACCAACTGTAGTGGTGCGGGTCTTTGTTGAAATGTCGGAATGAATCTGTGAATCCTGACTTGATAAAAAGGTCAAGCCATGCACGCTCTTCGGGCAGGAATCCGGAGACGTTTTTATTGCGAATTGGGTCGTGAATGTCTATGGTTTCATGACAAATGTTATAGTCACCACCAATGATGAGGTTTGGGATTTCTCGTTTCAGGTTGTCGATATAGTCATGAAAATCTTTCATGTAACCAAATTTGTAGCCCAAACGGTCAATGTTTGTGCCCGATGGCAAATAGAGACTCATAACCGAAAAATTGTCGAAATCGGCTCGAAGGTTGCGCCCCTCGAAATCCATGTGGGCAATTCCGGTACCGTAGATAACGTTTTTGGGTTCGGTTTTGGAGAGAATTGCGGTGCCAGAATAGCCTTTTTTGGTGGCTGGAAAATAGTATTGATACGGGTATCCTGCGGCAGTGATATCGTCTTGGGGAATTTGGTCTGCGGTGGCTTTTATTTCTTGAAGGCAAATCACGTCTGGACTTGCTGCAGTGAGCCAATTGAGAAATCCTTTGGCAATCGCAGCTCGAATGCCGTTTACGTTATAGCTTATTATTTTCATGAACAATAATTTTTTCAAAAGTAACGATTCTGTTTTTAATGGCAAATTTTGTGTTTCTAAAAATCTGCTTTTTTGAGTTACCATTTTTTTGCTATCTTTGTTGTTCACTCCACACTGAAAAAATGGGTTTAGTAACCGCAAAAGAAGTCGCAAAAGCAATAAATGTTGAAAAATATGGTATTTTTGGCACTTTTATGGGTTGGACTTTAATGAAAGTTTTGCAAATATCTAAACTTAACACCATTTACGACAGAAACAAACACTTGAATGCTCCCAATTTTTGCAATGCAATTTTGGAGCAACTCGAAATAAAGTTTGATATTCCTGACGAAGATTTTAAGCGATTGCCAAAGGATGGTGCTTATATCACGATTTCTAATCATCCGCTTGGCGGTATTGACGGGGTTTTGCTTTTGAAATTGATGTTAGAAAAAGAACCAAACTTCAAGATTATTGCCAACTTTTTGTTGCACAGAATTTTGCCGCTCAAACCATATATCATGCCTGTAAACCCGTTTGAGAATCACAAAGATGCTAAATCTAGCGTCATTGGCATTAAAGAAACATTAAGGCATTTGAGCGATGGTAAACCACTTGGGATGTTTCCGGCAGGCGAAGTTTCGACTTTTAAAGACGGCAAACTGAATGTTGATAAGGTTTGGGAAGAGGGCGCCATCAAGGTGATTAGAAAAGCACAGGTGCCTGTGGTCCCCATTTATTTTCATGCGAAAAACAGTCGATTGTTCTACTTGCTTTCAAAAATTGATGGCACAATGCGAACTGCCAAACTGCCATCCGAAGTTTTTTCGCAAAAAGACAGAGTTATTAAAGTGCGAATAGGAAAACCTATTTCGGTCGCAGAGCAAAACGAGTACGAGACGATTCCGGATTTTATGGAGTTTTTGAGAAAAAAAACCTATATGCTTGCCAATCCCTTTGAGAAAGAAACCAAACTTATTCCTACGCCGAGCCTCAAAATTATGCGTAGTCCTAAACAAATTGTAACGCCTGCAAACCAAGAAAAAATGATTGCCGAAGTAGTAGACCTTCGCAAGAAAGACTGCCGACTGTTGCAAAGCAAAAACTATGAAGTGTTTTTTGCATCGGCAAACAGCATTGCAAACGTTTTGCACGAAATTGGTCGCCTGCGTGAAATCACGTTTAGAGAAGTGGGCGAGGGCACCAACAAATCTATTGATATTGACCAATACGACAAACACTACCATCACATGTTTTTGTGGGACGAAACGGCTCAAAAAGTTGCAGGTGCCTACAGAATGGGTTTGGGTTCAGAAATTTATCCAAAATTCGGCATGGAAGGTTTCTACTTAAACGGCCTTTTTAGATTCGAGCCAGAAATGCATGAAATGATGCACCAATCTATAGAGATGGGACGTGCATTTATAATTAAAGAATATCAACAAAAACCAATGCCATTGTTCTTGCTTTGGCGCGGAATCATTCACACTACATTGCGGTATCCTGAGCACAAATATTTGTTAGGCGGCGTGAGCATTAGCAATCAATTTTCGGATTTTTCAAAATCGCTGATGATTGAGTTCATGAAATCGAATTACTACGACCCATATATTGCGCAATACGTTCACCCGAAAAAAGAGTTTAAGGTCAAACTGAAAGATGCCGATAAAGATTTTATTTTTGACGAGGCCGAAGCAGATTTGAACAAACTTGATAAAATAATAGACGAGCTCGAACCCGGAAATTTGCGACTGCCCGTACTTATCAAAAAATATATCAAGCAGAACGCACGATTGGTGGCTTTTAACGTTGACCCATTGTTTAATAATGCGGTCGATGGCTTAATGTATATCAGAATTGCAGACATTCCAGATAGTACAATGAAACCCGTTTTAGAGGAATTTACTGCAGAAATGGAACGCAAGCTAGGTGAGAAAGATGCTTAGAAAATTTGGTGTAAAATTTAACATTCAGCGCTTTAATTTTAATAAAAACATGAAAAAATTGACTTTTGCACTATTGATTTTTTTACATATATCTGTAAATTCTCAAGAAACAAAACTACTATCATCCAAAGATTTTCAAGAAGACCTTAACAACACCTTTCGTGATGCTAAAAAAAGTCCTTTAACTTCAGAAGATTTTGCAAATTTTAAATCTTTGAATTTTTTTCCGATTAATGACAAATTCGTTGTTCAAGGAAAGTTTGTACTAGATTCCCGAGATAAAGTTTATAAAATGAAAACTAGTACTGCGCGAATTGCCGAATATAGACAGTATGCAACAGTATATTTTACGATAAACGAACAAGAGCTGTCCTTACCAGTTTATCAAAGCGTTGACCATAGCAAACACATTGGCTATGAAAACTACTTGTTTTTGCCATTTACCGACTTAACAAATGGATCAGAAACCTATGGAGGCGGAAGATACCTTGACATGACCATTCCAGATGGCACCAATATTTTACTTGATTTTAATAGAGCTTATAATCCATATTGTGCTTATAGTGATCGGTATTCTTGTCCGATTGTACCAACCGAAAACAATTTAAACATTGATATTAAAGCTGGCATTATGAAATGGCATGATTAAAGCAATGTAATTTTTCTAAAATCATTTAGTTTTCGGCCAATACATCTTTAAAAATAAAAGGTAAAGCATTTACTTTAATAACTTCTTTTTTAGCGTTGTACGTTGCAAGGCTGTTGTTTTTCAAGATTTTTAGATGATCTCCAACCTTAACATTGTCGTCCATCAAATTGTTCCATTTTCGAATGTTGGACAAAAAAACGGTGTATAATCTCGCTATTGTATAAATTGTTTCATCGGGCCTCACAACATGATTAGCATTCTTTTATACTACGACTTGCTCATTTCGTGCCGAAAATTGACCACTTGTTTGAATTACTAATTTTTGCCCTTCAACAACGGTGTTATATTTAAGGTTGTTTGCTAAGTGCAAATCTGCTTCGGTCATGTTAAATTTTAGTGCAATATCTCTCAAAGATTCGTTATTTAAAACCACATAAACGTGATTTGAATTGCGCTGGATTGCAGCTTTCTCAAATTTTAATGCAGTTTCGATGTCAATATTAGCACTAAGGTTAGCAATAGCTTTGTTAACGGCAATCTTATGTTGTGGTATTTTTATCGCTTGATGAATCGTTACTTTTCGCTTAGACTTTGATGTAATATCAACCGCATCAAAGATTATTTGTGCATAATTATTGTTACCGTCTCTGTATTTTAAATCTTGTAAAAGTGCGAGTTTGTTTGAAGGGACTCTCACAGAATAGTTTTTTGAAAAATTAAACGGAATTACATCTACGTTAAAATCGGGATTCAGCTCTCGAAGCTCGTCAACCGAAATACCAAGCGAGATCGCCATTAATTTCAAATCTATTGCGCGATCAACTAACATTAAGTGAGTGTCCGCAAAATCAGAATTGTTAGCCATTAATCGGATACCATGAGTTGTGGCATACTCACAGACATACATCGTAGCTAGAAAAGCAGGTATATAGGCTTGTGTTTCTTTTGGAAAGTACATGGCGATACTTTCAAAATTTGCTTTACCACCCGCTTTTTTAATTGCTTTTTGAACGTTGCCCGAGCCACAATTGTAGGCTGCTAATACCAGAGACCAGTCGCCAAACATTTTAAATAAATCGTTCATAAATACCGCAGCAGCTATCGTGGCTTGCATCGGATTGCGCCTGTTGTCAACATAACTATTAACCAGCACCCCATACTGCTGTGCTGTTGGTTTCATGAACTGCCAAATGCCTGTTGCGCCCATTTTTGAAACTGCATTAACGTTGAACGCAGATTCTACTATAGCCATGTACTTAATTTCTGATGGAATATTGTTAGCTACAAAAATGTTCTCAAACAGTGGCTCATAATAATTTGACTTCACAAGCAAACGCTCAAATGATTTTTTACGCGTTTTTAAAAACGACCTAACAACGTTTTCCAGTTGCAAACTATAAGTAATTTTAAAATCAGACCTCAAATCAAGCGCTAAGAGTCGCGCTTTAAAATCGGCAGAATTGAGTGCAACGAGATCAGCATCAGCATTGTCTGGAATAGTTTGACTATCGGTTAAATCTGAGATTTTACTAGTCAATAGGTTTCAACGTTGTCTGAATAACAATTGATGTCCTTTAAAAACACCTGACTTTTTTGATTTTCAGCAACGTCTGTCGTAGGTAATGGTTGCTGTGCAAATACAGTTTGCACAAAAAAAACAACACAAAGTACTACAAATGGGGATTTGAAGTAATACCTTTTTTTGAAATTGTAGCATTTTTTTGAAATGCTTGGTTGGGGAACTTTTTGGTAATATAAGACTTAAACTTTCTTTTACTTATTCCAAATATGCCTATTTTTAACTTACTCTAATCAATATGTTTAAAATATTTTTGTTAAAAAACGCCAAAAAAAAACTCCTTTGTGAAAAAAGGAGTTTTTTGTAAGTACTTACAACCATAAATGCCATGGGATTCTTAAAAGTATAAGAAACAAACCAAGACCGTAAAATATTGCAAAATTCTTAAAAATTGAATCATCTGTGATCAATTTTTTATGTTTTGACCAACCTATTGTAATTAAAATTATGGCAATAATATTGATTAAAGGATGTTCTACAGCCGTTAATCTTAATGTTGCATTTTTCATAGATGATAATGCTGCTTTACCAACCGGAGAAACAAACCACAATACAAGACCAACCAAAAGTTGAATGTGCGAAAAAATAAGCCCAAAAAGTGCAATTTTTCTGTTTGTTGCAGAAAATTTTGCTTTTGACGTAAGACCAATAATCGACATCACGACCACAACAGCCAACAAAAGCAAAACAAGATAAGCCCAGCCTGAATGAAATTTTTGAAGAAAATGATAAGTATTCATATTTATAAAATTGAAATTTTAAAATTGTAAATATATTGCAATTTGATAAATTTTTCAAATTGGTTTTATAATATCTCAAAAAAAAACTACACTTTTTGAGGGTGTAGTTTTTTATGTTATATCAGTTTTGATTATGGCAAAAATGGTTGTAATACTTTATCGATTGGGTGCAAAATTCCGTTAACACCTTGAATTTCTGGCAAAGCGTATCGTGAGATGTTGTTTGGTGCTGTTCCATTATCTTGAATTCTAACGCCAAGTGTACCGGTTGTAAAACTTGTCCAAGTTTGTGTTGGAGTTGGTATAGATGTATTGACAACAAAATTATCTACAAAAAAAGTTCTTAGTCTGTTTCCTGGTGTCAAAATGTGGTATTGCAAAACTTTTGTCACGTTTGCAGGGGTTACCAATGCACCTTGCAAGAAGCCTGTTCCGGTTTGTGCATTTGCAAAAGCAGTATTTGTTGGGCACATAATGGTTCTAGCTGCCAAGTTTGTTGCTCCAGTAACTACGTTGCGAACGGCTGTTTGGTCACCAAAAGTTCCAGATGTGCTTGTTACTACACTTACTAAAGTTCCAAATAGTGCTGGGTTTGCTACCAAGTGGTTTAAGATTGTTGGTAATGCCAAAACAGCATCAATTTCATGCAAAACACCGTTGCTCAAATCGATATCTGCTGCCGTAACAGTTGCGCCACCGTTGGTTGGACCACCATTGATTAAAACATTGTCACCAACTTTGTTTACAAAAATACTTAGTTGAGAACCAGTTGTTAATAGTGCTGTTGCAGGCGTTGGTGCCAAAGGAGCATTTGCTCTAAAAAACCCAAAAGTTCTAAAATATCCACCTGCCAACAAATCTGCTGCGCGAGTTCCCGGAGTTAACACGTGATTTTGAAGAACTACTTTCAAATTTGCAATTGCTACTGCATCGGCTGGATTTGTTGTGCTTAGTCCATCAACACTTGCTTGCGTAATGTTTTTTGCTACAAAAGCTGCATTAGACGGTGCAAATATCGTGTAAGAACCTGCATTTTGTAAAGTTGCTAACAAACCTGTTTTTGCTAATGCTGATCTCAAAATACTGTACTTTCCTGCATTTTCTACTAAAAAAGCATCTGTTGTTTGCAGTCTTGTAACTTCTTTTTTGTCATCCTCGGTGCACGAAAATGTAAACAGCACTGCTACAACCATAGCAACGAAACGAACGATTTGATTTTTAAATTTCATAATGTTATATTTAATATTGTTATTATCTGAATTTATTTAATTACTTTCCGAAAGTATATCGAAGCGAGAACTGTGCTTGCCAAACGTCAAATGCAGATGCATTTTTTGAATAGGTGTCTGTAGCTAAGAATCTTTTTCCGGCATTATCTGTTTGAAATGCCATAGTATAAAACGGCGTGAAATTGTTTGCACTACTCGGTGCTGTTTGTACCGATAGCAAGTTGGCAACCGTAAATCGTTGGGTTACTCCCCATGCTCTGTTAAACAAATTGCCAACATTCAAGATATCTGCTCTAAACTGAAATGCATGTTTTTTGCCTGCAATTCGCAAAAAGAAATCTTGAGTTACCGAGGCATCAAATCTATGCAACATTGGCAACATACTTGCATTTCTATCTACATATTGACCACGCATGGTCGACAAATAGGCATCTTGGTCAATATAGGCATCAAAAGCTGCTTGCTGTTGTGCTTCGGTATAAATTACTTGCGTAGATCCACCAAAGTTTTGAGCAATTGGTGCAAAACGAATGTCTGTTGCTTTCAAGGGTACAAACAACAAATCGTTTCCAACAACAGTATCTCCATTCAAATCTCCTCCGTATATGTATGAAAACGGACTTGCTTGCTCTCCAATATATCCAATGTTAAAAGATGTTGCTGCACCAGCACTTTTGCCATATTCAAAACGATAGCCTAACAAACCAACAATTCTATGTGGTGTAATGTTGTTTGATTGCGTTACTCGCACATCATTGTTGCCGTTTACAGAGCGAATTCCGATCCATGAACCTGCTGCGGTGCTACCAGGCGACATTAAGTCAAACGCTGCAGAATGTGTGTAAGCCAATGAGCCAAATACGCCATTTTTCATAGGATAGTCAAGTTTGACAGTCGTTGAATAAAAGTAACCTTGGTTGGTGTTTGTCAATACAATTGCATTTGCAACATTATTGTTTATTCTTGTTCCGTTGTTATCTCTTGAATATAACGGTCTATTGTCGCCAATGCCGTTGAGGGTTCCAACCGGGTTTGCTAAGTTTGCATTATATACAAATCCTTCGTTGATGTTTTTATTATAGATTCCTTCGATGGTACCATTAAAACCAAACGGAAGTTTTTGGTCTATGGCAATGGTTGTTTTCCAGGCCTGCGGAAATTTGTAATCTGGGTCAGTAAATGCCAAGTCAAATGTAGTTGGCAATGTTGGATTTGCTGGTGTAAAATATTGCGCAGGGTTTGCAGTAAATCCGTTGGTATTATTGTTGTCTATAAATCCGGTCAATACTCCATTATTACCAATAGAATTAGAAATCCATACATAAGGCGGACGACCTGTAAATATACCTGATCCACCACGAACAACAGTTTTTCCGTTTCCATTAACATCTAAATTAAAACCAACTCGTGGTTCAAACAACGTTTGTGGTTTTGGTAGTGTTGACGTGTTAAAACGTTCGCCACCACCGTAAGTTAGATTTGCAATGGCAGTATTTTCTAAACCAGTATCGTCAAAGGCAATATATGTAGCGCGGATTCCTAATGATACTTTCAAACGGTCAGACACCTTGATGTCATCCTGTGCATACGCATCAAATCTGTTTGATTTCAAAATCTGTAATGGCTCAACTCCGCCTGGCAAAGCCGAATATCTAAATTGAAACCGTGATGGAATGTTTGCCACTGTTGGTGCACCACCAAGCGACAATGTTTCTGCAACAGCACTTTCAAATTGGTTAATTGAGTTAAAAATATAAACCCCATTTGAACCTGGAAAAAATGAATTGTTTGAAATAAATCTTTCATAATTTAGGCCAAAAAGAACAGTATGCTTGTTGATTCTTTTGGTAATATTGTTTGTGATTTGAATATTTGAATAATCTAGCCTATTACCTTGTGTAAAAGGATCTAAACCAGCAGATATCAAAGTTTGGCTACCGTTAGAAAATCCGGTTTGTGGTGCGGTAAGTGGCACTCCATTCAAAATGTCTATGGTCGGGAAAAGCCCACCGCCTATAAGCCCACGGTCTTCGTTTTGATAGTTATAACTAGCAATAAAATTGTTATTTACAGTTTGTGATAATTTAGAATCTAATTGTAAAACAAACGATTTTGTATTATCTTTCAATGTATATCCGCTGTTCTGATAAGACATCGAATTGATGTTCGTACGTCGGTTACCAAAACCTAGCGTACCTGAGTTTGAAGTAAGTTCGTCAGA
This sequence comes from Bacteroidota bacterium, assembly GCA_039804445.1. GTDB lineage: Bacteria > Bacteroidota > Bacteroidia > Flavobacteriales > Flavobacteriaceae > Flavobacterium. The sequence goes on from JBDLWE010000017.1 coordinate 42,995, forward strand.
CTCAGAGTCGTGCTGCAAGTAACGAACAGAAAATTTGTTGTTGTCGTTTATGTTCCAATCCAATTTCACAAGAAATTTTCTAGACTTGTTTTTTGCGTCATAGTTTTCCCATGGGCCAGTCGTATATCCAAAACTGTTTTGTAACAAGGTCGAAACACTTTGCATTTGTGCAAATGTAGGCGCAGATACTTGGCCACTTGCAAGCGGAGAGTTTGTAGAAGTCCAAGTAGTGGCAGGACTTATTCTGTCTGATGTTTCAAAATTTCCAAAAACAAATAATTTATCTTTGATAATCGGTGCTCCAAAACTGGCAGAATAAAGTGTCTCTTCAAAAGTAGCAGGAACTATTCTAACTTCGCCAGCCTTTGTCCCAATAAAATCTTGTCTGTTGTTTCTGGTTGATACAAACGCAGTTCCTTCATATTCATTTGTACCACTTTTGGTTACAGCATTGATACCAGAACCTGTAAAGCCAGTTAAACGAACATCAAAAGGTGCAATGTTTAATTGTATTTGTTCGATAGCATCAAGCGATATTGCTGTAGAACCCGTTCTACCGCCAGCTTGTGTCTCATTACCAAGACCAAAACCATTGTTAAAACCTGACCCATCAATAGTAAAGTTGTTCAAACGTGAATCTTGACCACCAAAAGTGTTGTTTGCACCAGCGTTTGCATTATATTTAGTAATATTGTTAATAGAACGTGCTCCAGTTACGGGAATTGCTGCAATTTCTTTTCTAGTAAATTGTTGCGAGGCTCCAGTACGACCTTTGTTGAAAGCAGTGTTTCCTTTTGCCACTTTTACCACAACTTCTTGCAGTGCGTTTGCTTCGGTTTCCATGTTTACGTTTACAGCAATGTTGCTACCAAGCGCAGCATTAATGTCTGTAATTTCGGCATCTTTAAAACCTACATAAGTCACTTTTACCGTAAATGGACTACCTGGTCTAACAGCTGGAAATTCAAAAAGACCGTTTTTGTCAGTAACTGCTGTGTACTTTGTTCCGGTTGGCATGTGTTTTACTAAAACAGTTGCGCCAGACAATGGTTTTCCTGCATCAGATTTTACCGTACCAGAAATTGCAGAGGTTGTAACCTGCGAATATCCTATTGCGGATAAAAAAATGATTAAAAGAAAAATTACTTT